>JBGOUW010000040.1:0-15985 GCA_041477755.1 Binatia bacterium | reverse complement strand
GCGCACAGCAGCGCGCAGCAACCGTTGCCGACGACCGCCGCCGCATGAATGGGAGCCCAGCCCAACTGGCGCCAGCTCGTGGTCAGCACTAGACCGACCAGATCTTCTACGTCGTACGGTACGGCTCCGTTGGCCGTCGGCGGTACTGCGATTGTCCAGCGGTGGTTGATGGCGTCGAACCAACACGATGACCCCGATCGACTGGTTGCGTAGAGACCGCGCTCGCTGCTGTCGACGTGCATGCGTCCACACACCAGCAGGGTGCCCGTCACCATTGCCGCGGGCGTGTGTGCCGCGGCGAGCGTGAGATCGACGCGCAGGTGCGGGGCCTCCCACCCGACATTGTGGAGTTCGAGGGAGTCGGCGACCTTCGCGCGCAGCGCGAAGGGGGACCCTGTAACGATGACCTCAAGCGGGCCACAGAAAAAGGTGTCGCTCACAGCTGTCCCCGTCATATGGTGAAGCGGTAGAGACTGCGCGCGATCACTCCGCGAGCGGCAACGTGGGATCGAAGGCGCTGACGACAATGCGCTGCAGCGGTTCGCGGTGCTTTTCGATCGTCGGCGACGTCCACGTGCCCTCGAAGGCGACGCCGTTGAGTGACACGGGCTGCGCCGCAATCGTCACCAGGCGATCGCTGATCAACACGTCAACGAGGCGCGCGATCGCACCGGCGTCTGCAGTGCCGGCTCCCCAGCTTTGAGATTGCGTGCGCACGTGATCGAGCGTCGCCCCGGTCTCGAACAACTGCACGATGGCCCAACCCGAGGTGTTGACGGAGTAGAAGTACTTGGTCTCTAGATCGAGCAGCACGGCTTCGTGTTCGAGCACGGTCACGACCACGTCCGGTCGCAACATCAGCGGCTGATTGGTCGGTTGCGTACTACTCATCAATCGGATCTCGTCTCCAGAGAGTCTCCAGCGCGTCGCGCGCTCGGTACTGAAGTATCGCTGCGACGGTGGTGGTGTCAAATCACGTGACGCCGCCGCCGAGAGCCGATATGAGGGGCGGCACGGATTGCCGAACCCATGCGTGTCGTTCACGTGTACAAGACCTATCCGCCGGTGCGCGGCGGGATCGAGGGTCACATCGATCTGCTGACGCGGCTGCTCGCTCAGAGCGGCGTGGCGCCGGAGGTGTTGTGCGTGCGCGAACCGGGAACGCCGGCGCGCGAAGAGCGACACGGCGTGCACGTGCGGCGCTGCCACAGTCTGCTGACGCTGGCCTCGACGCCGTTGCCGCCGGCGTTGCCGTGGGCGCTGCGTCGCAGCGCCGCGGATCTGGTGCATCTGCACTTTCCGTGGCCACCGGGTGAAGTGGCGTGGCTTCTCGGTGGCCGCGCGCGGCCGCTGGTCGTCACCGTCCACTGCGAAGCGGTGCGGCAGGCGCGGCTGGCGGCGTGGCTGGTGCCGTTGACGCAGCGCGTACTGACGGCGGCGGGGCGCATCGTGGTCACCGGCGCGTTCATGCGCGACGCGGTGGGGCTCGCGCCGCATCGCGACCGCGTTCGCGTGATCCCGTTGGGGGTCGACCTCCAGCACTTTTGCCCCGATCCAACAATCGCCGATCCGTTGCCGCAGGTCGCGCGTCCGCGTGTCGTGTTCGTCGGCCGGCTGCGGCACTACAAGGGACTGCCGGTGCTGGCGGCGGCGCTGGCGCGACTGCCGCAAGCGCAACTGGTGGTGGCGGGCGAGGGCCCCGAACGCGGCGGGTTCGAGGTTGCGCTACAAGCACACGGGTGTCGCGGCCGCGCCCACCTGCTCGGCGATGTGTCCGATGACCAGTTGCTGCGGATCCTGCAGACGGCGGATGCGGCCGTGTTGCCATCGACCTCGCGCGCGGAAGCCTTCGGCGTGTCTATCGCCGAGGCGCAGGCGAGTGGTGTGCCGGCGGTGACGACCGAGGTCGGTACGGGTACAGCGCAGGCAGTCGCCGACGGTGTCTCCGGTCGCGTGGTGCCTCCCAACGATCCGGCTGCGCTGGCCGATGGGTTGGCGTGGTGCCTCGATCCGGTTGCGGCACCGGCTCGTCGTGCGGCCGCGCGCGCATATGCGGAGCAGGCGCTGAGCGCGCAGCGGATGACCGCCGATATTCATCGACTCTACGACGAATTGCTGGCGCCGGCATGACTCCCGTAACGCCAACGACCATCTGTCTCGACGCGCGTACGGTCAGGCCGCATTTCCCCGGCATCGGTCGCTACACCATCAATTTGGCGCGCGCGCTCCCACCGTTGCTGGGCGATCACGAACGACTGCTGCTGCTGCGTGATCCAATCGCCCGGTCAGCGGAAGATTGGACGGCGGGCGATCCGGATCGCCGCACGGTGGTCGACGTGCCGGTGTCGCCGTTTGGGTTGCGCCAGCAGTGGGTGATCCCGCAGCGCCTGCGCGCGCTGGGCGCCGCCCTCTACCACAGCCCCTACTATCTCATGCCGGCGCGCCCGGGGGTGCCGAGCGTGGTGACGATCCACGATCTCATTCCGCTCCGCTATCCGCACCTCTTCACGCCGTTGCAACGCGGCCTCTTTGCCGTGAGCGTGCGCTTGGCGGTGCGCGCCGCGCGCATGGTCATCGCCGTCTCGGCGGCGACGGCGCGTGATCTCGAACAGCGGTTGCGCGTGTCGCCGCAACGAATCGCCGTTATTGCCGAAGCGGCTGATCCGATCTTTCGTCCGCAGCCCGCCGATGCGGTCACCGCACTGCGCGCGTGCCTGCAGCTTCCGGAAAGCTACGCGCTCTACGTGGGGTCGAACAAACCGCACAAGAACTTGCCACGGCTGGTCGAGGTGTGGGCGCGGCTGCGCTCGTACGGCGTGCCGCTGGTTATCGCCGGCGCGTGGGACGCGCGCTATCCGGAGGCGAAGCGGCGCGCCTCGGCGCTGGGATTGGGCGCCGCGGTTCGCTTCATTGGTGCGGTCGCGGCGACGGACCTCGCCGTTCTGTATAGCGGTGCGAGGCTGTTCGTCTTCCCGTCGTTGGACGAAGGATTTGGTCTGCCGGTCGTCGAGGCAATGGCCTGTGGCGTGCCGGTCGCGTGTTCCAACGCGAGCAGTCTCGCCGAACTGGTGGATGAGGCGGCGCTGACTTTTGCGGCGGACGATTCAGATGCGATGGCGAGTGCCCTCGACGCGCTCCTGCGCGATCCGGATCTGCGTGTCGAGATGGGCCGGCGTGGAGTGGCACGGGCGGCGCAATACTCGTGGCGCAGCACCGCGGCCGCTACCCTCGATGTGTATCGTCGCGCGCTCGCCGGCTCGAGCGCGTCACGGTAGGCCCTTACTCCCCGCGGCCGCGGCGAGGGCGCCAAGCGCACACATCAGCAGCGCCAAGAGGATCGGTGCTTCGTCCGCCCCAACTGTCGGAAGCAACAATGCCGCGAGCCCGCACGCCGCCGCCGCCGCCCACAGCGTGGCGACCGCCGCCGCCGGGTGCATGCCGCGCTGCACCAGTCGATGGCTGATGTGCCGCCGATCGCCGACCCACGGCGGATGTCCGACGCGCAGGCGAATCAGCACTACCAGCGCCAGATCCAACACCGCCACGCCGAGCACGAACAGCGGCGTGAACACCGCCAGCAGCGGGACATGGGCGCCGCGAGTGTAGACGCCCATCACCGACAACGCCGACAACAGGAAGCCGATCAGCATCGATCCAGTGTCGCCAAGAAAAATGCGGGCGCGCGGCCAATTGAACGGGAGAAAGCCGAGACAGGCGCCCGCGAGCGCCGCGGCCACGACCGCTACCGTGTGTTCACCCGAGCGCAAATTGATGGCCGCCAACGCGGTCGCGGCGATCGCGCCGAGCCCAACGCATAGCCCGTTCATGTTGTCGAGAAAGTTGAGCGCGTTGGTGATGCCCACCACCCACAACGCGGTCAGCACGATCACCGGAAACGGCGGCCAGTGCAGAAACAGATCGAGTCGGACACCGAGCAGCGCGAGGGCAACGCCTGCCGCACCGGCGGCCGCGCCTTGCCAGAGGAATTTGTGCCGAGGAGTGAGGCCGCGCAGGTCATCGAGCAACCCGGCCAGCAGGACGATGAGCGCGCCCACCGCGAGCGCCGACAACCCCGGAACATGAGCGGTGCCGCCATCCCCCAGCACCCACGCGACGCCGACGCCGGTTCCCGCCGCGACCGCCAGACCGCCAAGCATCGGGGTCGCGACGCCGTGCGCCTTGTAACCCGCCGGACGATCGAGCAAGTTGAATCGACGGGCGGCCCACACCAGGACCGGCGTGGTGGCCACGGCCACCACCATTGACAAGCCCCCGGCGATCAACAGATCGCCAAGATGAACCGGATCAACCGCCATCCCCCCGTCGCCCATTGGAAGGGGGCCCTTATAGGATACTGAGGGGCGCGCCGTACAGGGGCGGCAGGGCGAGAATTTTTGCCTTTGACATGAGCCGGTCGATTCTGGTACTTACTACCGCCGGGATTCGGTAGCACCCGCAATGGCCGCACGTTTTGGCCGAGAGGGAGGTTGTGATGCGTCGCACCACAGGCATGATATGCGGATTGGCTCTGGCAGCGGCAATGATCCTGCCGATCACAAGAGTTGCAGCGGCGGGCGGTGGCAGCATTTCAGTCAGCAAGACCATCAGTACGGACCCTAGCTGTTCCCCATCTGCTGACCCTCTCAATGTGATTTCAGGAACCGACGTGACGTACTGCTACACCGTCACCAACAACGACACGTGCGCGATAACCGTGACAGCGGTCCAGGACAATCCGCTTGGCGCTATCGGGGGCACGCCTTTGAACAGCCTGGCTCCTGGTGCAGCGCATACCTTTACCGCAACCGACATGGGGGCCAACACCGATATTACCAACACCGTGGTGGTGACCGCTAACGATGGTGCCTGCGGGTCCACAACGTTCACGGGTACCGAAACGGCCGTGCTAACCATTTGTGGCGACGGCGACCTCGATCCGGGCGAAGCCTGCGATGACGGCAACAACGTCAGCGGCGACGGTTGCACAGCGGATTGCAGCGCCATCGAAGAAGGCTTCAGCTGCCCGATTCCGGGCTTCCTCTGTGACGACGGTGACGGGATCGACCCGACCACCGAAGATGGCGTGAACCCCGACAACGACGGCAATGACGACGGCGTTCCCGATCGCCTGCAGCCCGCCGTCACCTCGCTCCCATCAGCAACGGGGCGCGGCTATCTGACCTTGGTGACCGGCGATGGCACGGTGACCAACGGCTGTCACAATACGCTGGTGAAGGCGTTCCTGGAGTCCGATCTCGGCACTGACCCGATCCTCGATTATCCGTATGGTCTGCTCGGATTCACCTTGCCGGCTCCGTGCGTCGGCCCGATCAAGATTACGATCATCTACCGTTCGCACCCCGGTCCGCTCCCCATGCCGACGTATCGCAAGTTCGGTCAGGAGCCACCGTATACGGGCGTGGCGGGCACGAACCACTTCTACACGCTGCCGAGCGCGATGTTCGGAACCACCAACGTTAACGGTACGGAGCTGGCCTCGGTGATGTTTATCCTGCGCGACGGCAAGCTCGGCGACGACGTGGGACCGACCACCGGTGATGGCATGATCGTCGATCAAGGCGGTCCGTCATTCTCATTCGCGGCGGGTTCAGTGCCGGTGGCCTCGACGTGGGGCTTGATCGGTATGAGTCTGCTGTTGGCGGCGGTGGCGTTCGTCACGCTACGTCGGCGGATGGCGTAGTCGCACGAGCAGGTCTTGCCGCGGTCGCTTGACCGGGGTGAGGCAGACGATCACAAAGGGGCGCATGCTGCGCCCCTTTGCTTTTGGCATCGCGCGATCGCGCGGCCGGTTCTCCTCCCGCTGTTTGTCGTCGCTACGAGTCGCCCTATGCCATCGAAGCTGAACGCGGCGGCGGGCGTATTGGCTGAGACCGCGGTGGCGGCCGCATTGGTTGCGGTGCCGTTCTTCTTCAACCTCCATTCCGAACGTATCTTCGAGGAAGACAAAGTCCCGCTGCTGCGCTCGCTGGCGGTCATCGCGTTGGTTGCCCTACTGATCTGGTGGCGAGAGGGCGGTCGGGGCGAACGGCGACGCAGCGAAGGCCCGGTGTGGAGATTGCCGCTGATGAAGCCGGCGCTGCTGTTGGTCGCGGCGTACGCGCTTGCGACGCTCTGCAGCGTCGCCCTATGGACCTCGTTCTGGGGCGGCTATACGCGCATGCACGGAGCTTACTCGCAGTGCGCATACGTCGTCCTGTTCGCGGCGCTCGCTCTGCTGATCCGCACGCGCGAGCAGATCGATCGCTTGGTGACGGTGGCGATCCTCGCCAGCGTCGCGCCGGTGGCGTACGGGCTGATTCAGCATCTCGGTCGCGATCCCGTCAAGTGGGGCAGCGATGTGGCGCAGCGGATTCATGCGGGTGCCGGCAACGCGATCTTCTATGGGGCCTTCATGATCATGGTCGTCCCGCTCACCCTGGCGCGCGTGATCGCAACGCTGCGCGAGGTGGGCACGCGCCGGTTCGCGATGACCGTGCGCGGCGCGGCGTACCTTGGTTTGCTCGCGTTGCAATTGCTGGTGATCGTCTATGCGCAGAGCCGCGGCCCGGTCATCGGGCTGGCGGTTGGCATGATGAGTTTTCTTTTGCTGCTGGCGATCGAACGGGGCGCCCGTTCGCTGACGATTGCCATGACGGTAACTGCTGCGGCCGGCGCGGCACTTTTTATGACGCTCAATCTGCCGCGCAGTTCGCTGGCGACGCTGCGCGCCACACAATACTTCGGTCGACTCAGCCGCGTGTTCGAGACCGAGACCGGGACCGGTCGCGTCCGGACGCTGATCTGGGAGGGAGCGACCGAGATGCTCGCAGCGAACCCGGCGCGGGCGCTGCTCGGCTACGGCCCCGAAACCATGTATGTCGCCTATCCGCCGTACTATCCGCCGGATCTGGCCTACTACGAGAGTCGGCAGAAACTGCCGGACCGCGCGCACAACGAGACCTTCGATGCGCTGCTCACCACCGGCGTCATCGGTCTCGGCGCCCAACTCGCGTTGCTGTTGGCGTTGTGCGTATGCGTGCTGCGCCAACTGGGCATTCTGCGCACAGGGGCCCAGCGCCGTGCCTGGCTCGCGGTCACACTCGCCGGTGGAATGGCGGGTGCGCTCTTGCCGTTTGCGATCGAGCGAAGCTGGCGCTTCGTCGGGATCGGTCTACCTGCTGGCATCATTGGCGGGATGTTTCTCTATCTGATCGTGTACACCATTCGACAGCGCGAGCCCGCGCCACCGTGCGATCACTATCGTCTGGTGTTGATCGCGCTGCTCGCCGCGGTGCTGGGGCACTTCGCCGAGAGCCAACTCGGCATCGCGGTGGCGGCGACACGGCTCTATTTCTGGACGTACGCAGCGCTCGCAGTTGCGATTCAATTTGCCCAGACGCCGGAAGACGACGACGCGGCGGCCGCGGGCACCACCGCGCTCAACCTCGGCGTGACGGTCGGGTTCCTCTTGATTGTCGTGACGTTCGATCTCTACACCGACCGGGTGGCACGCAGTCCCAATCTCGGAATGATCGCGTGGCTCTTCGCCTCCGTGTGGCTCTTTGGCGCCATTCATTGCGCGGCAGGCCGGTGGCGCGCGCTTGCGTACTACGCGGCGATCAGCTTCGCCGTGTGGTTGCCGTTCGCGGCGCTCTATCGCTGGTGGATCGACAGCAAACCCCTCGGCATCGGTGCGCTGACGCTCGACCAGATGCGGGCGGTCGCGATGCAGGAAGCCAACCTCATCACCGTCCTCTACGTCGCCGGGTTCCTGGTCCTCTCGCTGTCGGTAGTCGTCGCGCTGTGGCGGGCCCCGCGCGCGGCACCCTTTGCGCGCCGACCGGCGTGGCTGGCGATCGCGTATCCGGTTTTCCTTGCCGTAGCGGTCGGGGTGGTTGCCCGCACCAACCTTGACGTGACGCGCGCTGACGTGCTGGCGAAGCAAGCCGACTACTTCGATCGCAAGACCAAGCTGGCGGCGGCGCGCTGGATGTACGAGGAGGCGCTCCGCTTGCAGCCGCACCAAGATCGCTACGGGCTCAAGCTCGCGCATGTGCTGCGTGCGCAAGCGCTCAAGGCCAGCAAGGCGCAGCAGCCGCTGCAGCGTGATACCGCGTTGGCGCAAGCGATCGAGGTGCTCGAACGGGCGCGCGCCACCAATCCGCTGGATGCGGATCATCTGCGCAATCTGGCGCGCATGCATCGCGCTTGGGCCGACGCGGTCGATGAGCCCACCGTCAAGCAGCGCCACCGCGAGTTCGCCGATGGGTTTTACGCGCAAGGGGTCGCGCTCAATCCGCGCAGTGCGACAATGTGGAATGAATGGGCGCTGCTGTCGATCACGCGACGCGATCTCGACAAGGCGCTGGCGGCGCTGGAACGCTCACTCGAGATCGATGGAAACTATGCGACCACCTCCCGCATGCGTGGCGACATCTTTCTGGAGAAGGGCTTGCTCGAGCAATCGCTCGCCGACTACGACCGAGCCGGCGACCTGGATCCCGAGTCGGCCGATGCGCTGAGCGGCAAGGCCTTGGTGCTCGCTCGACTCGGACGGACTACCGAAGCCATCGACGCCAATCAGCAGGTGCTGGCGATTCGACCGCGGGACATGACCAGTCATCGCAATCTCGCCGTGCTCTACGACCAGATGGGCGAACTCACGCTGGCGCTCGCCGAGGCCAAGGCCGCGCTGGCTCTTGCCAAGGGTGACGACAAACAACCGCTCGAAGAGTTCATCGCCACGGTGCAGGCGAAACTAGTGGCGCACTGAGAAACGAGGAACGCCCTTCGAGACGCCGCTTCGCGACTCCTCGGGGTCGGCGGAACTTGCTTGAGCGACAAGGCCGGCGCCGCTCGTGCTGAGGAGCTCCGAAGGAGTGTCTCGAAGCACGAACCCCCGTTTCCAACCGGCTGGCCGCCGCACGTCGCCGTGAGATTCAGGACGCGGTCGGATCTGGGGTGAGGCCGTGCTGTTTGCAGTAGGCGGCAATGTGCTCCAGGAAGCGCGGGCCGAGGTCGGCGAGTTTACGGGCGCCGACGCCGCGAACGCGCAACATCGCGTCGGGTGATCCCGGCCGTAGCCGCGCCATGTCGCGCAGCGTCGCGTCGCTGAAGACCACGTACGCCGGCACGCCTCGTTCGTTGGCGAGGTCTCGCCGCAGCGTGCGCAGGCTATCGAATAGCCCGGCGTCGACGCCTTCCCACGAAGTTTGCTCGACCCGTGTCTTGGTGACGCCGCTCGCCTTGGGTTGCACCAACCGAACCGTCTGCTGTCCGCGCATCACCTGCCACGACGCCGCATTCAAGCGTAGCACCGGCCGCTCGTCGTCGCTGCGTTCGAGCAAACCGGCATCGAGGAGTTGATAGAGCATGCTGGTGAGTGCCTTGCGCCCGCTGCCCTTGAGCAAGGCGTAGGTGCTGAGCTGGTCGTGGCGCCAGCGCCGGACGCGTTCGGTATCGGCGCCGAGCAACACATCGACGACATGCTCCGCGCCGAAGCGTTCACCGGTGCGCGCCACACACGAGAGCATCTTCTGCGCGGTGACGGTCGCGTCGGCGATGCCTTCGACTTCTTCGAGACAGACGTCGCACGCGCCACAATTCGCTGGCGGGTACGCCTGGCCAAAATACTCCGACAGTCCGCGGTGACGGCACTGCATCGCGGTGCAGAAGCGGCGCATGTGTCCGAGCAGCGCGCTGGCTGCGGCGATCACCGCGGCGGGTGCGTTCGCCTCGGCGGCGCTTTTCGCGATCAGCGACTCCCAGCGGATGACGTCGGCCGCCGAGTAGAACAACACGCACTCGGCTTCGAGTCCGTCGCGTCCGGCGCGCCCTGTCTCCTGCTGATAGTGTTCGATCGACTTCGGCATGGTGGCGTGGATCACGCACCGCACGTCACTGCGGTCGATGCCCATGCCGAACGCCACGGTGGCGGCGATGACATCGAGCGATTCTTTGGCAAACGCGTCTTGCGTGCGCCGTCGCTCCCCAGCCTCCATGCCGGCGTGGTATGCCGCCGCTTTGAGCCCGTGCGCGCGTAGCGCGCTCGCCATCGCCTCGGTATCGCGGCGGCTGAGGCAGTACACGATGGCCGCCTGGCCGGCGTGCCGGCGCAGCGTGTCGATCACTTGCGCGCGCACGTCGACGCGCGGCACGACGCGATAGACCAAGTTCGGCCGATCGAAGACGCCGACCAGCACCGTCGGATCGCGCAACTGCAGTTGGGCGATGATGTCGGCGCGGACCTGCTCGGTAGCGGTTGCCGTGTAGGCGTGGACGCTGGCGTTGGGAAAACGCTGCTTGAGGCACGCCAGCTCGCGATACTCCGGGCGGAAGTCGTGCCCCCACTGGCTGATGCAGTGCGCTTCGTCGATCGCGAACGCGCGCACCGGCAGCTGTTCCATCACCCATAGGAAGCGCGGCGACAGCAGCCGCTCGGGTGCGACCAGCACCACCCGGTAGCGTCCAGCCACGATCTGCTGCTCGATCTCGCGCTGCTCGTCCGGCGCTATGCCGCTGTGGAGCGCCGTGGCCGCATAGCCGCAGGCCTGCAGCGCATCGACTTGATCTTTCATCAACGCGATGAGCGGGGAGACCACGACGTCGGTGCGTTGCGCGATCGCCGGGGGCACTTGGTAGCAAAGCGACTTACCGCCGCCGGTCGGCATTACCACCAACGAGTCGCGTTGATCGAGTCCCGCGCGGATCGCCTCTTCTTGCAGCGGGCGCAACGTCTCGAAGCCCCAGTAGTGGCGCACGGTCTCGATGATGCGGGTCAGCGGCCATAGCGAGGCGTCGTGCGGGATATCCATCGGGTTGCTGCAACGCGCAGGGTTGGTGCAACGCCGTGCGAGTTGTGCGATGAGTCCATAGCAGAAGACGGACAGCCTCTGAACCCTGGGATGCGCATGGAACTGGTTGTGCTCGACGGCTACACATTGAACCCCGGCGACAATCCCTGGGATGCGCTGGCGCGGCTCGGCGAGCTAACGGTGTACGATCGCACGCCGGACGAACAGATCGTCGCGCGTGCCGGCACCGCTGAGGTTGTGCTGACGAACAAGACGCTGCTGACGGCCGAGACGTTGGCGCAGCTGCCACGATTGCGATTCATCGCGGTGCTGGCGACCGGCTACAACGTGGTCGATACGGTCGCCGCGCGCGCCCGCGGCATCCCGGTGTCGAACGTGCCGGAGTACGGCACCGACTCGGTGGCGCAGCATGTGTTCGCCCTGCTGTTGGAGCTGTGCCACCGCGTCGGCGATCACGCCGCCGCGGTCCGCGCCGGCGCGTGGTCGGAGGTTCCCGATTTCTGCTTCTGGTACGCGCCGCCTATCGAGCTGGCGAAATTGACGATGGGGATCGTCGGCTTTGGCCGCATCGGCCGGCGCGTCGGCGAGCTGGCGCACGCGTTCGGCATGCGGGTGATTGCTGCCGGCGGCACCCGGCGCGACGCGCCGGTGTATCCGTCGTTCGCGTGGCGGGAGATTCCCGAGTTGTTCGCTGAGGCTGACGTGGTGACCTTGCACTGTCCGCTGACCGCTGGCAACGCACGATTCGTGAACGCCGAACTGCTGCGGCGCATGAAGCCGAGCGCGTTTTTGCTCAACACCGCGCGCGGGCTGTTAGTTGATGAGGACGCGCTCGCCGCCGCGCTCAACGCGGGGCGTCTCGCCGGGGCGGGCGTCGATGTCGTATCGAGCGAACCGATGCGGCCGGACAATCCGTTGCAGCACGCACGGCACTGTCTGATTACGCCGCACATGGCGTGGGGCAGCCTCGCCGCGCGACGGCGGTTGATGGCCGCGACCGTCGACAACGTGCAAGCCTTCCTCGCCGGCCGGCCGATCAACGTGGTGAACTAGCGCCAACGAAGCCGAATTTCGCGCCGATTCCGTAGGGGCGCTGCTTGCTGCCCCCACCGGGCCGAGCAAGCGCGGTCCCTACAGAACACCTTACAGAACACCTTACCCCCCTGAAGGGGTCTTCGAAGCAGCTTGCAGATCGTATTAGCCGAGGAACCCGATTCGACCTTGTTCGGCTCGCCCTCGACGTAGCAAAGTGCGGCCGTGCTGATCCGAACCGCCGCCGACCCGGACGGCCCGCCGCGTCCCGATCCTGACCCAAGTGGTCCCTCAGGGTTCCAGGCAGTGGAGCGTGGTGAAACCTATGTTGCGGCAACTGATGGTGTCGACCTGATCGATCGCGCCGCTGTGGAGGACGGCGGAAGCGGGCCCGACCGGTGTGGTCGTGCCGGTGACGCCGGCGTTCAGGCCGCGATGGGTGGCGATGAACGTGTAGCCGCCGGCCGCTCGCTTCAGCAAGAGCGCAAAGCCGCCGGTCCATCGGCAGCGAACGTTAGTACTCGATCCCATCGGCGCGCAGCCGATCACGGGAATCGTGACGTTGAAGGCCCCGCTGTCGCGAACCTGTACGGTCAGCGTGTTGCTCAGCACAGTGGTGCGCAGCGAGACGCCCGGCCCCGCGTCGCGCACCTTGCCGCGCACGATGGTTGCCCCAGTGTCCTTCTTGCTGGCGGAGTCGCGGACGATGTGGACGTGCATCAGCGTGAGCGACCCGGGGCTGTCGTCGGTGTCACAGACATCGCCGACACCATCGCCATCGACGTCGGCTTGATCAGCGTTGGCGTCGTTGGGGCAGTTGTCGTTGGTTCCGCACACACCATCGCCGTCCGGGTCGTCAGGCCCCGCAGGAATACAGGGGTCTGCCGAAGCCAGATTCAGCAGGCTCGTGCTTGGGCCGCCCAACAGGCTTCCGATTGCCAAAAGCAATGCCGCGACGAGCCGCGTGAATGTTCGCATGGTGCATCCCCCTCGCGGTAACAGTCGACCGCTACGTGATGTTGACATCGTCGCACAGGGCAGTGGGACCTGGCAACAACGAAACCCTGCGACACAACAAAACCCTACGGCGCCATGCCCGTGCGCGGACTACATCAAAAGCGTTTGCGCCGACCGCGCCGCTGATCTATAGAAGCCGGGTCTGTGTTCTCTGACCAAACCCACCTCACCCGCGTGGGCGCCGCGTGGCGCCGCGTATACGGTAATTCGATTGCGGCGGCGTAGACCGCCGATCACGACGGCCAAAGGAGAGGCCAAGGAGTCCTAATGGGCAGCAAACTTTTTGTCGGCAATCTGGCGTTCACCACCACGACGATGGAACTCAAGGAGTTCTTCGGTCAGGTGGGCACCTGCGAGTCCGCGACGGTCATCACCGACCGCGCCACCGGGCGTTCGCGCGGCTTCGGGTTCGTAGAAATGAGCACCGGAGAAGAAGCGGCGCGTGCGGTTGCCGAACTCAATAGCCACGACCTGCAAGGCCGTAGCATCAACGTGAGCGAAGCGCGTGAGCGCGCCCCCCGCAGCTTTGGCGGCCCCGGTGGTGGCGGCGGCGGTGGTGGCGGCGGCGACTTCGGATCGCATTTCGCCGCTAGCGAACCGCCGCAGTTCCGCAAAGGCGGCGGCAGCCGCCGCGGCCTGCGCGGCAAGAAACGCAGCATCGCCTAACAGCCCGTTGAACAACCCGCCCACGCTTCGAGACGCTCCTGACGGAGTTCCTCGGCACGAGCGGGTGGCATGTGCACAAGGTTTTCTCCGCTCACCCTGAGGAGGCGCGCAGTACCGTCTCGAAGGGCCAGAGCTTTTTTACGGGCTGCTAACGCGACCGCTTCCTCACTCGATCTCGTCGAGTGAGATGCCCAGCTTGGTCATCAATCCCTCGAAGCGCTGGCGCAGACGCGTCAGCTCCCCTTCGAGGGCATCGACCCGGGCCGCGATTCCTGGCGCCGCGCTGCTTGGCGACCCGCTCGTGTCGGGTATCGCCGGCGCGTCCAACGGGTGCAAGCCGGGGCTCAGCAATTGGACGTAGCGCTCGGCGCGCGCCCCCGGCGTGGGATCGAGCCGCTGCACCAAACCGCGCTCGATCAACTTACTCAGCAACGTCAGCAGCTGCTCCTGTGAATCGATCGGACTCATCCGACTCGCGCGGGTGCGCAACTCGCCCGGCATCTGCGGCCCCCGCATCAACAGTTCGGCGAGAACGGCGAGCTCCGGGTACTCCAGGCCGAGCGTCTCCTTGCCGTTGTGGCGATAGCGTTCGACCCGGCTGAACACCTTGCGCACGAGGTATTTCTGTTCGAGTCGATACACCGCCTCGGCGACGTCGTCCTCCGTAAGCACCAGCACCGGATCGCGGTTCGACTTCTGATTGGCCCCGTTGGTCGCCGCGTTGAGCGACAGCGGATACTGGTCGGGCGTAGTGAGCGCTTTCTCGATCAACACGCCGAACAGCCGCGCTTCGTGCGCATCGATTTGCACGCTGATGCTCATGCCAACACGTGCCGCGCGGCAGCGCGGTAGTGCTCGCGCAGCTCGTGCATGCCACGGAACATTTCGGGTACATCGATGGGGGCATCGAACGGCTCGCCGCGCAGCTCGCGATAGGCGCGCTCGACGTTGAACACCAACCGCTCCGGCTCGGTCCAGCCCGCGTAGGGGCCGAGATCGATGCGCTTGGCCGCTTCCACTGCCGACCGCCCGTCGTTGAAGTGCCGTTGCGACTCCGCGCGCACGTAGACGAGGTAGGCTTTCATCTCTGTGGGCCCTTCGACGCCGCACAGCGGTCCATGGCCGGGCACGATGACTGTGGGCGCGAGGGCGATCAGGCGGTCGAGCGCCGCGATCCATTTCGCGTAGGTTCCGTCCCAACCGATCGGCGTGCAGCGGCGGAACAACACGTCGCCGCAGAAGACCACGCGCTGCTCGGGGAGGTAGGCGATGACGTCGCCGGCGGTGTGCGCCGGACCGACATAGAGCAGCTGCAGCGCAATGCCATCGAGGTTGAGGTCGAGTCGCTCGTCCATCAGCGTGGTCGGCGGAGTCAGCTCGATGCCGGCGAAATCCCACCCCGCGAGCGCTTGCGCCAGTCCCGCAACGGCAGGGTTGCTGCTGCTGGCGGCGCCGCGCAGGATTTGCATCGCCTCCGGTTGTTCCTTGCCGAACGACGCCGCGCACAGTCGATGCCCGATGATCTCGGCGCCACGGAAGAGTTGATTGCCCCAGCAGTGATCGCCGTTGTGATGCGTGTTGACGACGCGCCGCGCCGGCGCTTTCCACACGCGCGCGTACTGCGCGATCAGCTCGCGGGTGTGCGGCAGATCCCAGAACGTATCGACGACCACGCCGCCGCCGCGATTGATGAATCCCGAGTTGCTGGTGCCAAGCCCGCGATCTTCTTGCAGGCAGGCGTAAATGTCGGTGGTGATCTCGCGTAGCTCCATGCGCGGCCTATAGCTGAAGTGGGCGTGATGAGTCGACCGCCGATGAGGTCAAGCCGTAACAGAGCTTACCTTCGAGGCCTGGGCTGATGTCGCGGTTCGGATCCCACTGCTACCGAGCCCGCTGGCGTTTTGAAGCGCGGGACCGAATCGCATTTGCGCCCAGCACGATGACGAATGCGATGAGGAACGCGAGCAACGCCCACCGGCCGCGAACAACCAAGCGGCCGAAGGTGGAAAACCCGTTGCGTCTGCTGGCATCGGCACTCCCGGCCGATGCGGAGGCTGGTGCACCCCGAGGTAGATATACTGCTGCGAGCATACACGGCGCAGAACACCGCCGATGCGACCACCAACCCGAGGGTCGCCGCCTTAGCTAGTGGTTTCATGACCCCGGCGCGCGGCTCTATCGCGCGTCCGCTGGATTGCGTGGTTCGGCCTTCCGTGTCGGTGCAGCAATCGGCCGCCCCTCGACGTAGAGGGTGTCGTAGCTGAGATCGAGCCCGTTCGGCCACTCGACGGAGCCTGCGACGACTCGGGCCGCCCGAAATACGGCGTGGTCGCGCAAGCGTACAAAAATCCCGCGATCGAGATAGGGCTTGACGTCGAAGCTCCGCAACTCGCCATTGTCAAACGAAACTTCCA
The DNA here is from genome assembly GCA_041477755.1 of Binatia bacterium. Taxonomy (GTDB): domain Bacteria; phylum Desulfobacterota; class Binatia; order HRBIN30; family JACQVA1; genus JACOST01. Next base: position 42 of record JBGOUW010000040.1, on the reverse strand, counting down.
GCTCGTAATCGTCCAATGCACGGACGGCCCTGACGTGTGGAT
>JBGOUW010000274.1:0-6807 GCA_041477755.1 Binatia bacterium | reverse complement strand
TGTACCTCAACCGCTACCCTGGCCGCCTCCAGGACGACGGCCTCGGCTTCAAGCCTTACACCAACAATCCCGCGGATCTCGCGGATACCCAGCGGTCCAACGAGGAAGGCCTGTACTGCAAGAACAACGACGCGTTTGCGCGCAGCTTCATTGCGCCGCTGGGCAACAGCGGCGCGGAGGGACGATCGTGGGCGGGCACGCGCGACGACGCGTACTACCTGGACGAGAAGGGCATCTTCGACGTGCTGAACCTCGGCAAAGGCGCCCTCCCTATCGGTGGCGCACTCCCCGATGGGTACAGCAGCATCGGTGCGCGCAGAACTCGCGGTGAAGATGTGTTTGACGGGTTCAACCTGAACGTGATCGCGTTGGAAATTCCCACCACCAAGATCCTTGCGACATCTTCGATTCCGCACAACGGCCAGCCGGGCAACGACTCGCTGATCGGCGTGTGGGCCTCCGCCAGCCGCCGGCGCGACCGGCGCTATGAGCCCAACCAAGACAGCACCATCTCGTGCGGGCCGTGGGTGCAGGTGGGCCGCGAGGGATTGCCGTTGGTGAACGCCGGGCTGATCGGCACGCAGGATCAGGGCCTGTACCTGCGCACCCAACCGAAGAACGACGTGGCCAACTTCGGCGCGTACTTCCTGCGCCCAGTCCTGGTACGTGACGAGGAGGCGCTCGGCACATACGCGGCGCTTGGAGTCGGCGGCGATACTCTGGCCACACTCAAAGGCGATCGGTTCGATATCATCGACACCATCAACCTCAAGAACATTCCGACGCAGGGTGCTCACGACGTTCCGCTGTCGGCCACCGGTGACGTGTTGCGGGTCGACGTAGCCACCGACTCCGCCTTTCCGAACGGCCGCCGACTAACCCCAGGTGGGAACCGCGAGACCGTGGACGTCAGCGACACGACGATCACCTTGATCGTAACCGGCGGAGCGCTCCACGTCGGCGACGACGTGGACTATCAAGACGGGACCTACCTCGATCAGTTCCCCTGGCATGCATGTCCGCACCAGGGACTCACCGAAGGGCATGGAGCGGTGAACGTCGACAACCCCTAGTTTCACTCTGACGAGAAGGTGCATGACGGCCTCCGGCGATCCATCGCCGGAGGCCGTTCGCTCGTTTTGAATGGCCGCATGTGAGGCAACGAAATATGATGCAGTTCTATTGGGTGCGCCGCGGCCGATCACCATTCGTTTTGCTGGTGATGCTGCTCTCGGCGTGTCAGTCGTCGAGTCAGAACAATGCTCCGACAGAGCCGCTCACCAGAGCCCAGACGACCGACGCGAAACCACTGTATCCGCAAAACGTCGGGAAACCCGATCCGCTTGCGACGCGTCTCTGTGACGCGCTGCAGGCCTTGCCGCAGCGCCGTAAGGCCGAGTGCTGTGGCACATCGACAACGGAAGGCCTGACCAGCGAGTGTGTGCGCATTCTGACCGCCACACTGCGCGACGGGGCGGTGCGGATCGAAGCGAGCGCCGTCGATCGGTGCATCGAGGAAACCTCGAAGCAGCTCACCGGTTGCGATTGGGTTGCGCCGCTCCAGCCCGCACCGCCGGCGGCCTGCCTGGGAATCATCCAAGGACAGCTAAAGGCGGGCGAACGCTGCCGGTCGACACTGGAGTGTCGTGAAGGATTGATCTGCGGTGGCGCGCGGACAACGGTTGCTGGCGTCTGCCGAGAGCCGAGCGCTGTCGGCGGCGCCTGCAGTAGAGCGGTCGATACGTTGGTCACCTACGCCCGTCAGCCGACGGATGATCGGCGCCACCCCGACTGCGTGGGTCACTGCTTCCAAGGTCAGTGCGCCCCATTCGCTGCGGTCGGCGAGTCCTGCTTGTCCAATCAACAGTGCACCGCCGGCTCACATTGCGCGGCGGGGCGCTGCGCAGACGGGCCGCCACCCAAGATCGGCGAACCCTGCGACAAGACCGTCTGCGAAGGCGCCGCAGCATGCGTCGACGGCAAATGCGCCGCGCTCAAGCGCAGCGGCGAGTCCTGCACATCGCCGTTCGAGTGCAAGAGCAGTTGCATCAAGGACGCCGGTGCAACGCTCGGGACGTGTGGCATGCAATGCAGTTGGGTCCCGCCCACGGCGATTCAACCCGTACGGACGCCGGCGCCATAGCACGTGTGGCGCGATGCACAGACCTGGCGTACGGTACATCCAAATGCCTCCGGTGCGCGTAAGATCAGATAAGATGAGCAGGTGATGGCCGGAGCCAGGGAAAGGTAGTGGAAGCGCAGGAACTGGCGCTCGCGCTTTGTCGCGGCGAGCAGCACGCATTGGCTGAACTCTACGACCGCTTTGGCGGCGCGGTGTATCACCTCGCGTTGCGCATCACGCGCGATCCGAGTACGGCGGAGGAGATCTGCCTCGATGCCTTTCTCCAACTGTGGCGACAAGCGGATCGTTTCAATGCGAACCACGGGAGTATTCAGAGCTGGCTGTTCACCATCGCGCGCAGTCGCGCGATCGATCGCATCCGCGCGGCCGGCGCGGCGAAGCGCACGGAAGCCGAGGACCCGATCTCGGTGAACGCGGTGCCGCAACCCGACGAAACGGCCGAGTTTGCCGAGCGCCGCGAATTGGTGCGCGAGGCCATCGCAACCTTGCCGGCCGTGCAACGCACCGCGCTCGAACTGGCTTACTATGAAGGATTATCGCACTCGCAGATCGCCAATCGTCTCAATGAACCCCTGGGCACCGTGAAAACGAGGATCCGCCAAGCCATGATCGCGCTGCGGCAAACGCTGGCGCCGGTCTTGTCGGTCACTTCATGACGCACGAACAGATTTACACCGACCTCTCATCGTACGCGCTCGACGCGCTCGATGCCCACGAACGCGAAGAAATCACCACCCACCTCGCCGGCGGTTGCGTGGGGTGTGAGCGCGAGTTGGAAAGTTGGCGCGAGCTGGTGGGCGTGATTGCGTTGGGCGGACAGGATGCCCCGCCGCCCAATCTCAAGCCGGCGCTGTTCGAGCGCGTACGTGCGAGCGGTGCCGGCGCGCGACCACCGGCAACAGTGGTGCCCCTCCGCCGCTGGCCGGTGGTCGCGTTGGCGCTGGCGGCAACCGCTCTGCTGTCCATCGGCATTGCACGCGACGTCGAATGGCGCGGCACGCTGAACGAGCAGCAGCGAATGGTGGCGCAGTTGCGTGGGGATTTGACTGCGGCGCACGGCAACCTGGATCGCGTTGCGCAGCAACTGGCGGCGCAGGAGAAAGATCTGACCTCGCTGCGCGCAGTGCTCGCCGCCGCGCAAGAATCGCTCGCGATCGTCCAAGCCCCCGGCTTGCGTCTAGTGCGGCTCAAGGAAGCACCGCAGGCGCAACCGGGCGACGGCCATGTGTTGATCAGCGCCAGCGGTCGCGCCCTGTTCTACGCCTTCGATCTCAAGCCGCTGCCCCCAGAGAAGGCGTACGAGCTGTGGTGGATTACCGAGAAGGAAGGCCCGATCAACGCCGGCGTGTTCCGTCCCGACGAGCGTGGCCTCGGCCGTATCGAGGCGGCAGTGCCGACCGACGCCGGGGCGGTTCAAGCGGCGGCGGTCACCATCGAGCCAGCCGCCGGCGTTCCCAAGCCGACCGGACCGATGATCCTGCTCGGAAACATTTGACCGCCCAGCGATCGACGAGCGGATCACCGCTTAGGAATTTCGGATTGTAGATTGCGGATTGAAATCTTTCCGCTCCGACAATCCGCAATCCCAAATCCACATTCCGCAATCCCCCGGTGTGACTTTTCGCCGCTGCGGCGCGATATACGCGGTAGATGGCGATTGACTTGCATGAAGACCGTCAGCTGATCACCGCGGCGCAGGAGAACGCCGCGGCTTTCAGCTTCATCTTCTCACGCTACTACGGCGCGATCTTTCGCTCCTGCATCCTGCGCACCGGCGATCCGGGCGAGGCCGAGGATCTCGCCATGGACGTGTTCACAGAAGCCCTGGCCGCGTTGCCACGATATCGCTGGGACGGGCGGCCGTTACTGGCGTGGCTGTTCGCGATTGCCCGCAATCGCAACGTGTCGAACGTCCGCAAACGGGCGGTGCGGGCGCGGGTGGTCGAGGACGAGAACGCGAGTGCACGCAACGGGCTCGACGAGGCTTGCCTCGATGCGCGCCGTTTGCTGGGAAAACTCGACGCGCCGACGGCCGAGGCGCTCGTGCTGCGCTTCGTCGTTGGCTGCTCGTTCGACGAGATCGCCGAACTGCAAGGCATCGCGCTGTCGGCGGCGAAGATGCGCGTCTATCGCGCCATCGCCAAAGCGCGCCGTCTCATGGGAGTTGACGATGAAGGGTGACGACGAACGCGCGGAACAATTGGCGACGATGCTCGACGGCGGGCCAGTGACCGACGAGATCGAACTGCTTACGCCCGCTGTCCGGCGAGTGCGCGACGTGCTGCATCGGCTCGGCCCCGATCCGGACCATGTGGCCGCTCTGCTCACGCCGCTCTTCGAACGCGCCCTCATCGCGGCGCAACGCCCGGTGGTCGAGTTGGCCCATCCGACGGTCTACGTGCGCGACATGCAGGCGGCACTGGCATTTTATTGTGACGGATTGGGTCTGCGCGTCGTCGACGAAGGCAAGTGGCTTTCGATTCTCGCAGCCGGTTCAGCAAATGTCGCGCTGCACTGGACCGGCAGTGCAACGCAGCGGCCGCAGGTCGGCGACATCCGCCTCGAGTTCCGTGCCGACGATCTCGATCGCGCGGTCTCCGCGCTGCGTGACGGCGGGATGCACGTCGAGGTCCGCGTCGATCCCTATCGCCGTGAGCGTTACGCGGAGTTGCACGATCCCGACGGGCACTCGGTCCGATTGTTCGGCGGACTGGACGCGACGCAGCGCGTGCAGCGAACGCGGCGCGAGGCCGTCAACGCGGCGAGCGAGAAGCCGAATGAGTGACATCGCCGCGGAACGTGCGCGCTTCGCCGCATCAATTGCGCAACAGGCCAAACTGCGATCACCGGCGGTGGTGCAGGCGCTCGCGACTGTGGCGCGCGAGGACTTTCTCGGTCCGGGCCCGTGGGCGGTGTGGGATATGCCCACGTGGCGGTACGTGACGCCGCCCGATGCCGATGCGCAGCGCGTGTACCGCGATGCGCCGATTGCGATCGATCGCGAGCGCTTGCTCAACAACGGCCAACCGAGCTTCGTCGCGATGCTGATCGACGCGCTCGATCTCCGTGACGGCGAGCACGCCGTTCATGTCGGCTGCGGTACCGGCTACTACACCGCAGTGCTCGCGCATACTGTCGGTGCGGCCGGTCGTGTCACCGCGATTGAGTACGATGCCGACCTGGCGGCGCGCGCCCGCGGCAACCTCGCCCACTTGCCGCAGGTGAGAGTGCTTCACGGCGATGGCTGTACGTACGATCCCGGAATGGCCGACGCGATGCTCATCAACGCGGGCGCCACGCATCCGCGCGCGCTGTGGCTCGATCGCTTGCGCAGCGGCGGGCGACTGATTGTACCGCTGGTGCGCTGGCCGTCGGACGTGGGCGAGTCGGGTGTGCGCGGCGTTGGTGTGGTGCTCAAGGTGACACGCGAGGAGCTCGGTTATGCGGCGCGAATCATCTCGTCGGCGATGATCTTCCCGTGTATCGGAGCGGTCGATGCCGACGCCGAGCAGCGGCTCGCTGCGGCGCTCGCGCGGATGACCGAGGCCGAGGCGATCCGCTCGCTCCGCCGCGACCCCCACGACGCCGACGGGTCGTGCTGGCTACACGGCGACGGCTTCTGTCTCTCAATGCGCCCCCCCGAACCCTTGAACCAGCCAACCCCGGCTGGGTAGGATACGGCTCATGGAACACACGCAATTTGCGCGCCCCTTGGTGAACGAGTCCTTCCGTAGCGATCTCGACAACCTCTACCTGCGCAACCATCGCGATCAGACCATGGCGAAGGTGCTAGAGCTGCGCACCAAGTACGGCGCGCGCCGTTTGGGCAAGGCGACGGTGTGGGACCGGCTGATGTCGCTGCGTGAAGTGAACGATGAGTCCGACGCCGACCTCGAAGGGATGAGCCAGCTTGGTCACGCGCTGCAGACCGCGAACTCGCTCGCCGACGCCGGGCTGGGCGAAGACTGGACCATCACGGGCTTGGTGCACGACCTCGGCAAGATCATGATCGAGTATGGCGAAGCGCAGGAATTTGTGGTCGGCGATATTTTTCCAGTCGGCTGCCGTTACTCGCCGAAGATCATCTGCTACGAGCTGCTCAAACAGAATGCCGATTGGAACAACGCTGACTATCAAACCAAGAACGGCATCTACGACGAAGGCTGCGGCCTGGATCGCGTCGTCTTCAGCTACGGCCACGACGAGTACACGTATCAGATCGTAAAGGACTACTTGCCGCCCGATTTTGCGTGGACGATCCGCTACCACAGCTTTCAATCGATCGCCGGCGATTACCTCCATCTCTTCAACGCCGATGATCTGCGCCGCCGCGAGAGCCACATGAAAATCTTCGCCGTGCACGACCTGTACACGAAGAACCCACACGTCGCGTTGGAGTCACGGCTTCCCGAGTACGAGTCGCTGATCAAGCGCCGATTTCCGGACCCGATCGAGTGGTAAGAGCTCAGCGCGAGCCGACGGCTATTGGATCTTGCGCCCGTGCGTCACAAGCGGCACGTGGTGAACCACGCTGGTTGCGGCCATCCGCAGTGGACACACGCCGTAACGGCGCTATAAGGGCCGCATGACCACGCCGCATACCGACCTCAGCGTCGATGAAATCAAACTCTCCGATCCGTTTTTCTGGGCGCGCACCGATCGCG
>JBGOUW010000648.1:0-2677 GCA_041477755.1 Binatia bacterium | reverse complement strand
TTTGCTCAGTTTGGACTTCCTCAACGAGACCCGCAGCTACAAGGGCCCGAGTGGCGCCAGCTTCGCCGAGAGTACGTACCAGCTCGACACCATTCACAAGGATCTCTTCGGGAAGAAGTGCTTCCCCATCCCGCAACTGTATTACTGTGCCGGTTTTTCCGTCGACCCCTGTCCGGTGTTCTCTTGTTCCATTGGCGTGGGCGTCTGGCTGACCACCGACATCTGCTTCCAGGGATTCATCGACCTCGACTCGCAGATCAAGGACACGCTGCGGGTCAACGCGACGGTGACTGCGGGCACGACTGTCTCGGTACCAATCGAACTCAAGATCGATGCCACGGTCTGCAAAGGCAACGCGAAGGCTGAGCCATCGGCGACCGCAACGCTGCCCATCTACTATGATCCCGATCGCAGCCCGCTGTTCGGCTTCGACGACCCGTGCCTCGATCTAACCGCATCGCTTGAGTACAAAGTCTCGTGCGTCGGCATCACCGTCATCAAAGGCAGCACTGGCCTCGGAGAATTGAAGTATGGCTGCAGCACGGCATTGATGACGCCGATGCCACGGGCGCCACGCGTCGCGCAGTCGGACGCGTTTACCATCGCCGATTTGTCGCCCAGTCCGTCTGTCGCCAGTGACGGCGCCGGTCACGCACTGGCCGTGTGGATTGAAGAGGATAGCCCCGATCCTGCCATGCCCGATCGCCGCCTGCATTTCAGTTTCTACGATGGAAGCGGATGGACAGCGCCGGCGCCGTTGAACGACGAGCGCGCGATGATCGAAGCGCCGAAGGTGAAGTTTCTCGGCCCCGATCACGCGCTGGCGGTGTGGGTGCAGAGCCGACTGAGCCTCGAGGAAGCACTCGCCAGCAATCAAGCCGGCTTGCTCAGCCGCAGCGAGCTCTACTTCAGCGTGTGGGACGGGCACGGCTGGAGCACGCCCGCAGCGATCACCAACGACATGTTGCTCGACGTCGCGCCCTCGCTGGCTGCCGACCCGTCGACGGGAACCGCGGCGTTGGTTTGGCTGCGCGCGCACGCCAACGTTGCGGCCGGCGAGTATCCGATCGGCGTCTACAGTGCCAGCTTCGACGGCGCGCAGTGGAGCGCCCCGACTGCGATCGGCGCCCGCTCGGCGGCGTTCGATCATCCGCCCGCGGTTCAGTTCGACCGCCACGGCCGACCGGTTGCGCTGTGGGTGCGTGACACCGATGGCAACTTCCTCACCAGTGAGGACCGGCAAATCGTCATGGCGATTCGCGATCAGAGCGGATGGAGTGTACCGGCAGCGATTCCGAATCTCCCCGCCGGTGCGTATACCCCTTCGTTCGCGTTCGATGCGGCCAACAATCCGGTTGTCGTCTTCGTCGTGCCGCCGATCGACTTGCCGACCGGACGACTCGGCAGCGGCGACGGGAACTTGAGTCCGCTCTACGCTGCCTACCACCGCAATGCCACGTGGGAGGTCGGCCCCATCGGTCACGAAACGCGTGCGGAACGGCCGATCGTTCGTGTCAATCCGGACAACCGCGCGATCGTGATGTTCCGCCAATTCGGCGATACCGGCGATGTACACGTCAGCGGTGACCTCGCGGCAGCGACCGCCGATCTCACCGCGCCCGCCCTGCAATGGACGAGCGGTTTTCTCACGGCCGACGGCCAGGTGAACTGGGAAGTAGCCTTCGACATCGACGCGCTCACCCTGGACAACGTCGTACTGAACGTGAAGAAGCCGAGTTCAGCGGCCGCGGCGGCGCGTCCGATACGGTATGGAGCCGGAATCCGCGCAGCTCAGCAAGCCGCAGGCAGCGGGGTGAACGTAGCCACGATGGTCGTACCGTACATGACCGACCTGATGGTCGAAGCGAGCGATGTCACGTTTTCGAATTCGCACCCGCTGGCGGGCGACACTATCCAAATCAACGCGACGATGCACAACAGCGGCCTCAAAGCGGTTGCGGCGGGCAGCGGGTTTGGCGTCAGCTTCTACGATGAAGATCCAGCCACCGGTGTCGACACGCTGATCGCTCGACCAGGTGTGACCAGCGGGCTGCCTTTCAACGGAGCGGTTGCGGTGTCGACACAGTATGTGGTGCAGCCGGGCGGCCTGCACGCGATTCGTGTCATCGTGGACGAGAGCAACGTGATTGCCGAAGCGGACGAGAGCAACAACTCCGTGGCGGTCGCATTGGGGCAGGTGCCGCCACCCGAAAACTTGAGCGGGCGCAGCGACAACTCGGATCAACCCAACTTACGATTGCGATGGCAGACCCCTGAGACTGCGGGGATCGCCAACTATCTGGTCTATCGTTCGAGCACATCCGGAAGCGGCTACGAGCTGGTCGGGAGCACCGTTGATGTGACGTTCGACGATCTGTTGGCGTCGCGCAGCCAGCCGTATTTCTACGCCGTGGCGGCCGTCGACCAGTACGGCGTCATCTCGCCGCTCAGCAACGAGGTTCATGTCCAGCTCGGTCCGCCTCCGTGTGTTGGCGACTGCGATGAAAGCAACAGCGTCACCGTTGACGAGTTGATCATCGGCGTCAACATTGCGCTCGGCCTCGCGAACCTCGATGCGTGCCCGACGTTCGACGGTGACATGAGTGGCACCGTGACCGTCGACGAGTTGATCGTGGGAGTCAACAACGCGCTCGGCACGTGCTCGGATCGCTGAGCG
>JBGOUW010000410.1:0-4567 GCA_041477755.1 Binatia bacterium | reverse complement strand
GCCTTCCGGCGTCACCGACTTGAAGAACGCGAAGGCGAGCGCCTGCTGGCCTTTGCCGAGCACGTTCAACGCGAACGCGCCACTTGCCTTGATCACCGGGAACGCATTCGAATCGGTCTTGACACCAACCACCACCAGCGGCGGCTCGAACGATGTCTGCGTCACCCAATTCACCGTGGCGGCCGCGAAGCGGCCGTCGGACGTCTCCGCCGTCAACACGTAGAGTCCGTACGGGATCATGCGGAGCGCCGTCTTCTTCATAGCTGGGTCCATCGCTGTCCTCCTGCGCGAAATGGCTCCAACGCTTAGCGCTAGTGGTGTGCGATGCACAAGCGGACGCGAAGTAGAGGACATGCGATGGCGACAACACCCCGCGTCCCAGCGTGGCAGATCTGGTTGATCTCACACCGTCGCCAGCTTCGCCGCCGCGACACGGTGATCGCCAAACTCGAGGCAACGCCGCACGACTTCCACCACGTGTCGTTTGATCTTGTTGATGCTGGTTGCGTTACCCTCATGGCCACACCACGCCGGCGCCAGCACCGGCGCGGACGTGAAGAAAAACGCCACCATGCCGACCACACCCAGTACCAATGCCACCGGATCGATCGGCGCGAAGATCTGCGCGCGTTGGCCTTCGCTGATGAATTTCGCCACCGCGCTCAGCAGTCGTTGCGCGCCGAGCGTTTGCTGATCGCCGCTCGGGACATCACCGAGCGATTGCCGCAACAGGATCTTGGTGCGCCCCGGGTGGACCGCGACCATGTCGACATACGCCTCCACCAGCAGGCGAATCTTCTCCAGCGGCGTGCCCTCGGCATCGAGGACCTGGCGGAGGGTTTGTTCTGTTTCATCGAGCCCTTCATCGAGCACGGCGCGATAGAGGTGCTCCTTGCTCGGGAAGTAGTGGAACAACGACGCCTTCTGAATGCCGACACGCTCGGCAATGCGGTGCAGACGCATGCCGTGGTAGCCATCGTCGGCGAGCGACGCCTCGGCGACCTCAAGTATCCGTTCGCGTGTTCCGCGTTCGGCGGAGGTTCGCATGGGGCGAATCTACCGAACGGTCGGACGGACGGTATGACAAAGATCAGAAGCCGAAATGACGCGCGGGGCGACGCGCACGAGTCGGACGCCGATGCCGGCTACTTACGCTGCCCCGGAAGGTGAGGTCATGAGGTCCGCGTCGAGAGCCGGCACCGGTTGGCCGAGCGTTGACACACCGCGCGCCGCACCCACTCCAGCCTGTCGTTGCCCCAGAACTTCTGCTCGCCATAGACAAAGAACGGCACGCCAAAGATGCCGTCGCCGAACGCTTCCATGAGACCCTGCATCACCCGCTCGTGAAAGGCGGGGTCATCACCCGCGCGCAGCGTAGCCGCTGCATCGAGCCCGCACGCGCGAGCGACCTCACCGAGCACATCCGGATCGCCGAGGTCGCGACCTTCGCTGAAGCGCGCCGCAAGCGCTGCCAACGCAAACGCATCGCCCTTGTCGCAGTCGCTCGCATAGACATGCGCCGCGTGCGGCGCCATCCATTCGATGTCCCCAACCTTCGGCCACTTGACCCGCAAACCGTACGCCGCCGCGATACGCGCGACGTCGTGCACGAGGTACGCAAGCTTCGCGGGGACCGCGCTCGGATCGTTGGGAAACTCCTGCGGCGGAAATACCGGGATGCGCCGAACCTTCACTGGTAGCCCAGCGAAGGCGTGCTCCAGTCGGTGAAAGGCGAGCCATGCATATGGACTGCGAAAGCTGAAGTAGAATTTGATCGTCTCCATCGCGAGTTCCTCCCCGGCGGCAATCGTTGCCGCCTTCAATAGTCCGACGCCCGCCGACAAACTAGCCGAGTACTTGTGTTTGCGCTGCCAATCATCAACCATGCGCGCATCCGAGCATCGCCGTGCGCGGCGCTCGCACGATCACAACCCACGCTGGAGGCGACGATGAAGATCTACGATTCGATGGGGCCGAATCCGCGCGCGCTGCGCATGTTCTTGTTTGAAAAGGGGATCAAAATCCCGACGGCGGCGGTCGACCTGCTCGGCGCGGAAAACCGCCAGCCGCCGTATACCGATCGCAATCCCGGCGGGCAGATCCCAGCGCTCGAACTCGACGACGGTCGGGTTCTCGGCGAGACCGTGGCCATTTTCGAATACCTCGAAGAGAAGCATCCGACGCCGGCGCTCATCGGCACGACGGCGGAAGAGCGGGCCGAAACCCGTATGTGGCAGCGCCGCGTGGAACTCAACATCACTGAGAATCTCTACAACGCCTTCCGCTACGCCGAAGGGCTCGCCCTGTTTCAATCGCGCATGCGTTGCCTGCCGGAGGCCGCTGATGGCTTGAAGGCGATCGTACGCGACAAGCTGGTGTGGCTCGACGGGCTGATGGCGGGTAAGCCGTTCGTCGCCGGCAAGCGCTTTACCATCGCCGACATCATTCTCTACTGCGCGCTCGACTTCGGTGCGACGGTGGGCCAGTCGGCGGATCCCGCCCTCGGCAACCTCGCCGCGTGGATGACCCGCGTGGCCGCACGCCCAAGCGCGAACGCGAGCTTGCACGAAGCTGCCGCTTCCATGGGTATGCGTGGCTGATTCGGGCATGCGTGGTTGATCGGGTGCACGTTTACTTGACAACCCGGAATGTGGTTGCGATACCGGCGCGGGTCGTAGCACTCTCCCTGACGTTCGATGCCGAGTAAGTACGCCTACCTTGACGGACGTGCCGTCAACTACTTCCACGCTGGCACCACGACGATTCCCGGTGAGGTACCGGATCTCGACCGCGGCGCCATGCTGCTCTTCATCCACGCCGCCGGCTCGAACGCCAACACCTGGAACCGGCAACTCGATCACTTCGGCGGCGCGCACAGCCCCATCGCTTTCGATTTTCCCGGTCACGGGCGCTCTGGCAGCACGGAAGGATCGCGCAGCATCGCCGAGTACCGCGACTTCACGAAAGCGTTCGCCGACACGTTGAAGCTGCGTCCGTTCATCCTCATCGGCCGGTCTATGGGCGGCGCGATCGCAATGGAGTTTTCGATCGCCCACCCCACGCAGGTCAAAGCGTTGGTCTTGGTCGCGACCGCCGCGGAGTTCGAATTGTCCGCCGAGCGGATCGAGACCTGGCACAACGTCATGCGCGGGCGCGCGCAGCAACCGTTCACCACCGAAGCCTTCTCGCCGAAAACCGACTTCGCGATCATGCGCGAAGCCTGGATGGAGCAGGTGAAGACCGATCCGCGCGTGCGCTACTTCGACTTCCTCGCGTGCAACGCCTTCGACATCACCACGCGGCTCGCCCAGATCAAGGTACCGACGCTGATCATCGCTGGGCGCGATGACGGCATCACGCCGGTGTCGAAATCGGAGGAGCTGCAGCGCGGCATTCCCGGCGCCCAGCTCGTCGTCATCGAAGACGCCGGCCACACCGTCACGAGCGAGAAGCCCGGTGAATTCAACGCGGCCGTCGACGAGTTTTTGAAGAGGTTGTCGTGAGCGGCTTCGAACGCAAGGCCGTGGTCGCCGGCGTCTACGAGCACCCCAGCCGCTGGGCGCCGGACAAGACCATGTTCCAGATCCACGCCGAAAGTGCGCGCGGCGCGCTTGCCGACGCCGGACTGACGATCAAGGACGTCGACGGCTTCTTCACCTCGGGGGTCGGGCCGATCGGGATCATGTCGTTGTGCGAGCATCTGAACATCAACCCGCGCTTTCTCGACTCGACCTCGATCGGCGGCTCGTCGTTTGTCGCACACGTTAGTCACGCCGCCGCCGCCATCGCGGCGGGGTTGTGCGACGTCGCGTTGATCACCTACGGCAGCACCGCATCGTCGGAACGCTTCGCCGTCGGCACCGGCGGTGGTTTTACCGGCGATCCACCCGATCATTTCGAGAGTTCCTACGGACCCACCGTCGTCGGCTCGTACGCCATGTGCGCGCAACGCCATATGTACGAGTTCGGCACCACGTCTGAGCAACTCGCCGAGATTGCTGTCACCATTCGCCGCCATGCCTCACTCAATCCGGCGGCGAAGTTCCGCGACCTGATCACCGTCGACGACGTGCTCGCGTCGCGCATCGTGTCGTCGCCGTTGCACCTGCTGGATTGCTGCATCATTAGCGACGGCGGCGGCGCGCTCGTTGTCACCAGCGCCGCCCGTGCACGCGATATCAAGAAGAAGCCGGTGCAGATTCTCGGCGCGTCGGAAGCGCTGTGCCACACCGCCGCCGGCGTACGCGATCTCACCGACATGGCGGCGAAGCAGTCCGGTCCGCGCGCACTCGCAATGGCCGGCGTCGCACACAAAGACATCGACATGTGCATGCTGTACGACTCGTTCACCATCACCGTGCTGGAGACGTTGGAGAATCTCGGCTTCTGCAAGAAAGGCGAAGGCGGTGCGTTCGTGCAACACGGCCGCATCGGCCTCGGCGGCGAGCTGCCGATCAACACCGACGGCGGCGGGCTGTCGTCGAATCATCCCGGCATGCGCGGCATGTTCCTGGTGATCGAAGCCTCCAAACAATTGCGCGGCGAGTGTGGCGCGCGCCAAGTGAAG
>JBGOUW010000101.1:0-11806 GCA_041477755.1 Binatia bacterium | reverse complement strand
CTGACGATGGCGGCGACGCGCAGCTCGCTGCCCGGGATCACGCGCGACGAGAGCAGCACCTCGTCGCCCGGCTCGAGGCGCAGCGCCGGATGCGTTCCCTCCGCGAGCCGCGCCAGCGCGGCCGCGGGCTCGCCCTGCGTGCCGGTCGCGATGGCGACGAGCTGTCCCCTGGGGACGGCCTGTGCGCCGTCGGCGGGGAGCAGGAACGAGGCCGTGTCCGGAACGATCGCCGCATCGGCGGCGAGCCGCGCGTGCGTATGGACGCCGCGGCCGAGGAGGAGGAGCTTCTTTCCGGCGTCGCGCGTCGCTTCGACGACCGAGCGCATCCTCGCCGTATTCGACGAGAAGATCGCGACGACGACACGATTCTTCGCGCCCGCGATCCGCGCCCGGAGGGCCGCCGCGACCGTGCGCTCCGAGCCGGAGACCCCTGGCACGTCGGCATTCGTCGAGTCCGAGAGCAGCAGTCTCACACCCCCCTGGCCGACCTCGCGCAGCCTCGCCTCGTCGAAGGGCTCGTCCCCACCACCCGGTTCGTCGTCGAGCTTGTGCTCACGCAGTTTCTCGCGCACCAACCCGGCCGCCATCGGCGGCGCGTAGACCGGAACGTTGAGGTCGCGCAGCGCGTAGGGCAGCGCCCCGATGTGGTCCTCGTGCCCGTGGGTGATGACGAAGCCGAGGAAGCGCTCGCCGAGTTGGCGGACGTAGTCGAAGTCGGGAATGACCAGATCGATCCCGAGCATGTGCATCTCGGGAAACATCAGGCCGCAATCGATCGCAATGGCGGCCCGGCCGCATTCCAGCACCAAGCAGTTGAGGCCGATCTCGCCCAACCCACCCAGCGGGACGACGCGCAACGGCGCGGAGCCGTTGGCCGTCATGGTGAGCCCCCGGATGCGCTACTCAGAAAATGGATATCGTCGGTTAGAAGGGTTGGTTGAAACAAGCGTTACACCTCATCCGCCTCAGCGCCGCCACGTGAGCCGATGATAGACGGCCGAGCTTGATGAAGTCAACGAAAGTGGGCCCAAGCCGGTCGCGTTCATCGGTTTGGTTGGATGGCGCGGCCGCACTAGTCCGGCCATTGCGACGCACAGGCATCTCCCTCCGGCGGAGAAAGCATTGCGCGGATTTCCTTGATCCGCGCCGCTGTCAGTTGCTGTCGCACAGTAGAGACGCACATCGGATTTGCGCTGCCGTACCAAGTACGCTCGGGGAAGGGCCAAAGGACGTCTCCTTGTGCATCTCGGTAGGCTTCCCAAGCCGCCTGAGCTTTCTGCAGCTTGGCAATCGCATCGGGCTTGCCCGCCGCCCGGTGCATGATCTCATTGAGAACTCGTGACATTTCTGCGTCCGCTTCAACGGCCCGCTGCGCCGCAGCCTGGTTCATGCCTGTTTGAGTGTCCTGCGGCGCGATGGCTTCTCCCGCCTGGGCACTAACGGCGAAAAGGAGTAGCCCTGGTATGAGCAATCTACGCATCGGAACTCTCTGCAGCCCAAAACGCATCTTAGCTAGTTTGGTGTCCAAGATGGAGCGGGCCCGGGAGGCCTCGCGGAACGGATCCGATCAGTCACGAATCACCAACGCGAGTCACGATCTCATCGCCCCGCCACCTCGTCCGCTGCGCGCTTGCGGAGATACGCCAGGATCGCTTGCGCGTCGGACTCGGTGAGCCATTTGCCGAAGGCGGGCATGCCTTTCCCCTTCAACGCGCCGTCGAGGACGATGGCGGAGAAGCCGGCTTGCACTTCGGGGCTGAGGTGACGCAGATCGGGTAGCACGCCGCCGCCGACTGCGCCGGCGCCGTGACACGTCATGCAGTTACGGCTGAAGAGGGCTTCGCCTTTCTTGATCGTCTTCGCCGACAGGTGCACCGGCAGCGGAGCCGCGAACGCCTTCGCTTCGACTGCAGGCGGCGGTGATGGTGGCAGCGTCGCCGTACCGCCGAGCGCGAAGGTCAATACGCGGCCGACGTTCCGCACGCCGGTCGCCGCGGCCGCATCGCCACCGTAGAGCCCGAAAATGCCACCCCATCCGGCCATCACCGAGACGTACTGTTTGCCGTCGATCGTGTATGTGATTGGTCCCGCGACCACCCCGGTGCCGGCCCGCGCTTCCCACAGCTTGGCGCCCGTGTCGGCCTTGTAGGCGACGAAGCGGCCGTCTGCGGTGCCTTGCAAGACGAGGTTACCGCCAGTGGTGAGCGTGCCACCATTCCACGGTCCGTTGTACGGCGCGCGCCACGCCTCGCGCTGCTTCACCGGATCCCAGGCGAGCAGATAACCTTTCGCCACACTGCGCGGAAACTCCTTCGTCAGCGTGAAGTCGGTGCCGGTGTTCCAGCGCCCGGGCTCGTACTTCCACTGCTTGTCGAGCGCAAACACGGCCGGGATGTCTTGCGCCGGAATGTAGACGAGGCCGGTCTTCGGATTGAACGACATCGGTTGCCAGTTGTGGCCCCCGAGCTGCGACGGTTTCACCGTGGTGGTCTTGTTGCGGTAGTTGGTGATCTTGCTCTCCACCGGCCGGCCGGTCTTCATATCGATGCGATCGGCCCAGGTCGCTTCGACGAATTTCTCCGCCGACAGCAGCTTCCCGTTCTCCCGATCGATGACGTAGAAGAAGCCGTTCTTCGGCGCGTGCAAGATCACCTTGCGCATTTTTCCATCGACCGGGATTTCGGCGAGAATGATGTGCTGGGTGGCGGTGTAATCCCACGTGTCGCCGGGGGTCTCCTGGTAGTACCAAGCCAGTTCGCCGGTGTCGGGACGCAACGCGATGATCGACGAGAGATACAGATTGTCGCCGCCGCCGGGGCTGCGCACGTAGCGGCTCCACGGTGAGCCGTTGCCGGTGCCGACATAGAGCAGCTTCAGCTCCGGATCGTACGCCATCGAATCCCAGCACGTGCCGCCGCCGCCGACTTTCCACCACTCGCCGCCGCTCCACGTCTTCGCCGCTTTCTCCAACGCCGGCGATTCAAACGGCTGCGACGGATCGCCCGGCACGGTGTAGAAACGCCACGCGAGCGTGCCGGTCTCGGCGTCGTACGCCGAGACGTATCCGCGCACGCCCAATTCGGCACCGCCGTTGCCGATGATCACCTTGCCTTCGACGACGCGCGGCGCGCCGGTGATGGTGTACGGCCGCGTCTGATCGACGGTCACGACTTCCCACACGGGCTTGCCGGTCGCCGCGTCGAGCGCGACCAGCCGCCCGTCGAGCGTGCCGACGAAGACCTTGCCTTTGTAAACCGCGACGCCGCGGTTGACGACATCGCAGCAGGCCTTCGGCCCGGTCTCGCGCGGAACGTTGGGATCGTACGTCCAGATTTCCTTGCCGGTGCGCGCGTCGATGGCGAACACGACACTCCACGCGCCGGTGGTGTAGAGCACGCCGTCGACGACGATCGGCGTGGCTTCGAGGCCGCGGTCGGTGTGGGTGTCGTAGCTCCACAGGAGGCCGAGCGTGGACACGTTCTCCGCGTTGATCTGATCGAGCGGGCTGAAGCGCTGCTCGGCGTAGGTGCCGCCATGGGTGAGCCAGTTCTGCGGCTCGCTGGCAGCGGCGCGCAGGCGCGCATCGTCGACCGTTTGCGTGGTGGCGCGAATACGTTCAGCCGGCGACAGCGCGGGCGCAGCCGGCGTCGTGGCGCGGCGGCAACCCGCGGTGGCGATCACGAGCGCCAGAGCGCTCCAGGTCATCGACTTCATGCGCGCCTCCTTCAGTGAACCGCTTCGCAATACTCAGTGAACCGCTTCGCAATACTCGCGCACGGTCGACGAAGTCAACGTGTGATCGAGTCGGGTAGTGTCTCAGATGAGGAGAGCGAATCGCCCCTCGATACGCGGCCCTTCGATATGAAGCCTTCGGCTTCTACTCAGTGCCGCTACTCGGGGAAGCGGTTGTTATCGAGGAACCCGATACCCGTTTGCCCGAGTAGATCGCCAAGCGATCGTATCGAGGGCCTGCTTGGGCAAAGCGGATGTGCGAGGGATCGTACGCCCAGACTCGCAGTGGCCTCGCGCCGGCGGGGTCCTAGGCCTTGGCAGGGCGGCGCGATTGTGCGACGGGGATGGAGTGACTAAAGTTCCCAACCGATGACCTTGTCGGTCGCATCATGACGACGACAATCCTATTCAGCGATCTCGTCAACTCCACCGAGCTGCTGCAGCGCGCCGGTGACGAGCGCGCGCAACGGATCTTTCAGACCCATCACAAGTTGCTCAAGGAAGCCGTCGCCGCCAACGGCGGGCACGAGGTGAAGTGGCTCGGCGATGGTTTGATGGTGGCGTTCCCGTCGGCCGCCGACGCCGTTCGCTGCGCCATCGCGATGCAACAAGCCGCGCGGCGACCGACCGCCGGCGAACGCCTCGCCATTCGCGTCGGCCTCAACGTCGGCGAAGCGTTGCGCGACGAAACCGACTACTTCGGCACGCCCGTGGTCGTCGCCAAGCGCCTGTGCGATCGCGCGCAACCCGGACAGATCTTGTGCAGCTCGGTGGTGTCGCACCTGCTCGCCGGACGGCAGGCGTTTACCTTCCGCGATCTCGGCCAGATCGACTTGAAGGGCCTCAGTGCGCCGACCGCCACGTGCGAGGTCCGCTATGACGTGGGCGATCCGAGCGCGCTGCTGACGCGCATGCCGTTCGCCGGCCGTAGCGCGGAAGTCACGCGCTTGCAGCAAGCGCTCGCCGCCACGCGCGCCGGCACCGGCAGGTTGGTAATGCTTGCCGGTGAGCCCGGCATCGGCAAGACGCGCACGCTGGAGGAAATCGCGGCCCACGCGCGCGACGAGAGTGGGACCGTTTTGTGGGGCCGATGCTTCGAAGGCGATTGGGCGCCGCCCTTCGGCCCGTTTGCCGAGGCTATCGCCAACTACAGCCGCACCGCCGATGCCGACCAACTGCGCGCCGACCTCAGCTACGGCGCCGCACCGCTGGCGCGTTTGGTGCCCGCGCTCCGGCAGGTGCTGCCCGACATCCCGGAGCCGGCGGCGTTGCAAGCCGACGAAGAGCGCTTTCGCCTACTCGACGCGGTCATGCAGTTCCTCATCGCGCTCGCGGCACGGGCACCTGTGCTGCTCGTGCTCGACGACCTGCACTGGGCCGACAAGGGCACGATCGCGATGCTGCGCCACGTTGCCCGCTTCGCCCCACAACAGCGCATCCTTGTGCTCGGCGCGTATCGTGACGTTGATCTCGATCGCCAGCATCCGCTCGCTGATGCGTTGAGCGCGCTCCACCGCGAAACCACGTTCGACCGCATCCCGCTCAAGGGACTCGCCAGCAACGAGATCGGCGCACTGCTCGCCATCGTCGCCGATCAGCCGGTGCCCGTCGAATTGATCAACGCGATCAGTAGCGAGACCGACGGTAATCCGTTTTTCATCCGCGAGGTGCTGCTGCACCTTGTCGAAGAGGGCAAGATCTTCCACGAGCTGGAGGGCTGGAGCACGACGCTGTCGATCGCCGACATGGGCATCCCCGAAAGCGTGCGCCAAGTCATTGGCCGCCGCCTCTCGCGGTTATCCGCCAACACCAACCGCCTGCTGGGGGTCGCCGCCGCGTGCAACGGGGGCTTCCGCTTCTCCATCGTCGCGCCGGTCGCCGGCCTCGACGAGGCGCCGGCGCTTGATGCGGTGGACGAAGCGCTGCACGCGCAAGTGCTGCGGCCGGGGAGCGAACCCGACACCTACGACTTCACGCACGCGATCATCCGCCACACGCTCTACACCGAGCTGAGCCCCTCGCGGCAAGTGCGGCTGCACCGCCAGATCGCCGAGATGATGGAGCGAGTGTACGCCCAGCGCGTCGCGGAGCACGCCGGGGAAATCGCGTATCAGTATGCGCGCAGCGCCGTGTTGCCGGGTGCGGAGCGTGGCGTGGTGCACGCGCTGGCGGCCGCCGATCGCGCCGAGGCTGCGTACGCGCACGACGAGTTTGTGATCCATTTGCGCACCGCGCTGGAACTGTTGCCGCCGGACGACGCGCAGCGTGGACGCGTGCTCAGCCGCATGGGCATTGCGCTCGCCTGGGCCCTGAACCCAGACGCGGCACTGACCACCACCCGCGAAGCCGGCGAACACCTCGCCGCAACCGAGGGTCAGAAGGCGGCGGCGGATTACTTGGGGCGGGCCGCAGTGCTGCTGATGGCCGCCGGCTTTTCGCGCGCCGCGTCGGCTGTCGCCCAGCACGGGCTGACGTATGTCGGCGCCCGCCGCGATGACACCTGGGTGCGCTTGCAGGTGTTCGATATCATCCGCCGCGAGACCCGCGAGCCGGACTACACGGGCATCGTCATCGACTCTCCCGAACGGCGCGAGGTAGCGGCAGCCGCCGCGCCGCTGCGAGCGGCGTTCACTACGTGGGAGCACGATTTCCTGTGGATCACCGGATTTCTTGGCGGGCACTCTCGCCGCGAAGTGCTCGATCGGTCCATCCAGTTCCCCGATGATCCGACCGAAGCGACCAACAGCGCCGGCGAGTTCCGCCGCTGCGTGCCGCTGTGGGAGGCGTGGGCGACTCGCAGCGAAAGAGAGGGCCGCATCACCGACGCGGCGCTGTACAACGCCTACCTCTCCCGCTGCCACAACGCGCTCGGCGAATTTGATGCAGCGCAGGCGGCCTATGCGCGCGGACGAGCGTTGACTGCGCGCCTGACGCTGCCGGCCGTGCCGATGATCAATCTCGCCGCCGCACAGGAGGAGATGCAGCGCGCGCGAGGAGAACGCCTGGAGCACGGAATCCGCCACATCCAGACGCTCATGGAGCAGCCGGCAGTCGAGAATGCCTGGGCGCTGGTGCTGATCCGTGCGGTGGCGGCGCATCGCTACGCCGACCGCGGCCGCACCGACGACGCGCTGCAGCTGTTGGCACTGCAACTCGCACCGATCGAGCGCGCGCCGGGTTGGGCACCCAACTACACGATGGTCGTGTGCGACGCGGCCGAAGTGTTGTGGCGGCTCCAACGCACCGATCACATCGAAATCATCGAGCGCAGTCTGCGCGAAAAGATCATCGCGCCCGACTTTCGCTATCCAATGCGCGACGGCCGACACGCCCTGGCGCAGCTGTGCGCGCTGCAACGCCGGTACGACGAGGCCGCCGAGTGGTTTGCCGCGGCCCGCTGCGTGCTCGACGAACAGGGGACGCGCCCATTGCGCGCGATCGTCGACTACGACGAGGCCCAGATGTATCGGCGCCGGGCCGCCCCCGGCGACCACGAACGCGCGCAACGCTTGCTCGCCGCCGCCCGCGAACAGTTTCAAACCCTCGGCATGACCGGCTGGGTGCAGCGCACCGAGAATCGAGAGCCGGACTCGTGCCTGAGCGACTCTCCAACGACCACGAATCACGAACACGATAGACGACCTTGACATGCGTGCGCTGCCGCTGTTACGGTCCGCGCACTGTGGTCAACAAAGTCATCATTGTCGGAAACCTCGGACGCGATCCGGAAGTGCGATTCACGCCGAGCGGTCGCGCGATGTGCAAGTTCTCGGTCGCCACCACTGAGAAGTGGACCGATCAGCAGGGCCAGAAGCAAGAGCGCACCGAGTGGCACAACATCGTGGTCTGGGGCAAGCAGGCGGAGACCTGCGGGCAGTATCTCGCCAAGGGCCGTCAGGTGTTCGTCGAAGGTTCGATTCACACTCGTAACTACGACGACAAGGACGGCAACAAGAAGTACATCACCGAGATCACCGCACGCGACGTCCGCTTCCTCGGCGGTGGTGGCGGCGCCCGCACAACCACCACGCAAGACAACTTCAGCGCTCCGGCCGGTGAAGACATGGCCCAAGCGCCAGCCCCCGAGGACGACGATATTCCGTTTTAGTCGTGATTCGTGTTCGTGACTCGTGTTCGTCGGAGGAGTCAGCGAGCATGGTTCATCGCCGCAGGGCTTGGCTCAGCTTTGTGAGCATCTGCCCGACGCGGTCATAGTCGCCGCGCAGTGCTTGGTACTCGGCCTGGGTTATGTAGCGAAGGTCGCGGCCAAGCAACAAATGATAGCTGACCTCCGCTACCGAGCCCTTCGCGATCCCGACGAACTGCCGATACTCGGGGCGATTGAGCCGCCCTGCTCCTTCGGCGAGATTCGCACAGACCGAACTCGCACCGCGTCGCAGTTGGGCCACAATCCCGAACTGTTCCTCGCGAGGAAAGCGTCGCGTGATCTCGTAGGTCCGCAGGGTCAACTGATGCGCAAGCCAGAACACCTCCAAGTCTTCAACGGTCTTCGCCCCCGATGCTCGTTGCACGTCAGAGTCGTCCATGATGCACCTCATTCTCACGTCGTACTCGTGCCGTGTTCGTAGCCCGCTCTCCTACGAGTCACGAGCACGAACCACGAGCACGACCTCACCAATACCCATCATCCACGAAACTCACGTACCGTCCCTTACCGATCACGATGTGATCGAGAACGCGGACACCAACGAGGTCGCCGACTTCGCGCAGGCGGCGGGTGATCTCGATGTCCTCCTTGCTCGGCGTCGGATCGCCGCTCGGATGATTGTGCACGAAGATCACGGCCGCGGCGGATTCGCGCACCACCGGCGCGAATACGTCGCGCGGGTGCACGATGCTCGCCGTCAACGAGCCTTGCGAGACGGCGACGTCTTTGATCTTGCGGTGCTTGTTGTCGAGCAGCACGGCGTAGAAATGTTCTTGGCGCTCGGACGCAAGCCGTTCGCGGAAGTGCACGTAGATGTCGTGGCTACCGCGCAGCGACTCACCCGGCTTGAACTCGTGTTCACCGAAGCGCTTGGCGATCTCCACGGCGGCGAGGGTCTGCGCGATCTTGGCCGTGCCGAAGCCGGGCTTCCTGAGGTCACCCGGTCCGAGGGTGGCGAGTCGACGCCAATCGTCGCCGCACTGCTCCATCAGCTCGCGCGCCTGATCGAGCGCACTGTGCCCGCGCGCGCCGGTTCGTAGCAAGATTGCCAACAGCTCGGCGTTCGACAACGCGCCCGCGCCGCGTTCGAGTAATTTTTCGCGCGGCCGATCACCGCGCGGCCAGTGCTTGATCGTAA
Organism: Binatia bacterium; assembly: GCA_041477755.1. Taxonomy (GTDB): domain Bacteria; phylum Desulfobacterota; class Binatia; order HRBIN30; family JACQVA1; genus JACOST01. The sequence goes on along the minus strand of JBGOUW010000101.1, from coordinate 2,768 downwards.
TGTTCGGCATGGTCGACGTATACCGCCGCGGCATACTGGCCGTCGAGAAGCAGTATCGGATGGATGAACGACGGTGAACGCTGGATGCGTAAACCGATCGCGTCCGTGTTCATTCGACGAACCCGAACCACGAACACAACTCACGTCACCTGCAGCAACAACCCCGTCAGATACTCACCCTCGATCTGCGCGATGCTGGTCGGATGATCCGCGCCGGAGCCGAGATGACGCAACACGCGGACCGCACGACGGGCGTCGGCGGCGGCGCCGGTGACGATCTGGCGGAACAGCACGGCGTCCACGTGCGCCGAACAACTGAACGTCAGCACCAGCGCGCCGGGCGCGGCGCGGCGGAACGCTTGCAAGTGCAGGTCTTTGTACGCACGCGCGCCGCGGGCAACGTCTCTGCGCTGCTTCACCAGCGCCGGCGGGTCGAGGATGAGCAGATCGAACGGCTCGCCAGGCTCGCGCAAGTAACGGAAGACGTCGGCTTCAATGAATACGGCGCGTTCGTTCGGCAGATCGTTGAGCGTCCAATTCTCGCGCGCGAGGTCGAGCGCGCGTGCCGAGCTTTCTACGGAAACCACTTCGCGCGCGCCGCCCGCGCCGGCATACACACCGAAGCCGCCGGTGTAGGCGAACGCATTGAGCACGCGGCGATGACTAGCAAACTGGCGTGCGAGCGCGCGGTTGTCGCGTTGATCGAGAAACAGCCCCGTCTTCTGTCCGTGGTGGACATCGACGAGAAACTGAAACCCATGTTCGCGAATCCGCACCCGCTCGCTGGGCGGCTCACCGTGCAGCACGCGTTCGACGTCGGGCAGACCTTCTTCGCGCCGCACCGCGCCGGCGCTGCGTTCGTAGATCGTCCGCGGTTGCGCCAGATCAACCAGCGCGGCGATCAGCGGCGACTGCAACGCCGCCGCGCCGGCGGTGAGACACTGCATCACCAGCACATCGCCGTAACGATCGACGACGACACCGGGCAGAAAGTCGCCCTCACCATTGATCACACGGTACGCGTCTGTGTCAGTCGGGATCACGCGGCGCCGCAGATCGAGCGCGGCGGCAACGCGATGGCGCACGAAGGTGGCATCGATTGCTTCATCGACGCGGGTGAGCAACCGGACCGCGATCGTGCAGCGCGGATTCGCAGAGCCAATGCCCAGAAACTCGCCACTGGCAGACTCTAGCCGAACCAGCGTACCCGGCACCGTCGCCGGATCGAGATTCGCGATCGCCCCCGCAAACACCCACGGATGCCCGAGCCGCACCGGCCGCTCTTTGCCAGAACGGAGCCGGAGGGTCGTGATTGGTGACTCGTGATTCGTGACTCGGCTTTGCACAAGATCGTCCTCGATACGATCGCTTCGCGATCTACTCGGACAAACGGGTATTGGACACATCGAGGAAAAAAACCGCTTCCCCGAGTAGCAGTTCCTGAGTAGAAGCCGAAGGCTTCGTATCGAAGGGCTGCGTATCGAGGGGCCACCTAATGTGCAAAGCCGCACTCACGCACTCACGTTTCACAACTCACGACTTCCTCCGATAGGTTCCGCTGCGGCCGCCGCTTTTCTCGAGCAGACATACGTCGGTAATCATCATGCCGCGGTCGACCGCCTTGCACATGTCGTAGATCGTCAGCGCGGCGACCGTGACCGCGGTGAGCGCTTCCATCTCGACGCCGGTCTGGCCGGCGACCTTGACCCGCGCTTCGATGACGAGCGCGTTGCGGCCGCGCGGCGTGAAGTCGACCGTGACCACTTGAATCGGCAGCGGATGACAGAGCGGAATGAGGTCCGCCGTGCGCTTGGCCGCCATGATTCCCGCCACGCGTGCGGCGGCGAGCGCATCGCCCTTGGCGACGCGCCGGCTGCGGATCAACCGCAACGTCGCCGGCCGCATGCGCACGGTCGCGCCAGCGACCGCCACGCGCTCGGTGACCGGCTTCGCGCCCACGTCGACCATCTGCACACGCCCGCGCGCGTCAATGTGCGACAGACGCGGCGCTTCTGTATGTGAGGGCCGCGCCGCGCTTGTCTTGCCTGTCCGTCGCGTCGCCACTATAGACTCTCCTCTATGCCACACCACAAATTGATCATCATCGGATCCGGTCCCGCTGGTTTCACCGCCGCGCTCTATGCCGCGCGCGCCAACCTCGCGCCCGTGGTCTTCGAAGGCTCGCAGCCGGGCGGGCAACTTACTATCACGACCGATGTCGAAAACTATCCCGGCTTTCCCACCGGCATCATGGGACCGGAACTCATGGAGCAGTTCAAGCAACAGGCCGAACGCTTTGGCACCACGTGCTTGTTCGACGACGTGACCAAGGTTGATCTGTCACGCCGCCCCTTCACGTTGAACGCGGGCAAGCAGACCTACACCTGCGATGCGCTGATCATCGCCACCGGTGCGTCGGCGAAGCTGCTCGGCATCGAGTCGGAAACGCGCTTGATGGGTCACGGCGTGTCGGCGTGCGCCACCTGCGACGGCTTTTTCTTCAAGGGCAAGGAACTCGTCGTCGTCGGCGGCGGCGACACCGCGGTAGAAGAAGCGACGTTCCTGACCAAGTTCGCAACCAAGGTGACGATCGTCCATCGCCGCGATCAGTTGCGCGCCTCGAAGATCATGCAAGACCGGGCGCGGCGCAACGAGAAGGTCGCGTTTCTGTGGGACTCGGTGGTCGATGAGATTCACGGCACGGCGGACGCGGGCGGTGTCACCGGGGTGCGCATGAAGAACGTCAAGACCGGCGCGAGCAGCGACTT
>JBGOUW010000285.1:0-6595 GCA_041477755.1 Binatia bacterium | reverse complement strand
CGGCCAACGCCCTGCGGCGGACGCTCATGCTGTTCGGCTCGAAGGAGCCGATGCACGCATCGATCGGCGAGTTCGCCCGCATGCTGCAACGCAACCGCACGCCGGGTCGGCCGGCGAAGCCCGAGTACTGCGGTGCCAACACAATCGGCGGCGTCCGGGCGTTGGTTGAAGCGATACGGCACGCGCTCGAACGCAACCGCGCCGAGCTACGCCTCGCGACGACGGTCGATGAGATCATCGTCGAAGGTCACCGCGCCACCGGAGTTCTCGCCCACGGCGCGGCGCCCTTCCAGGAGCGCTTCGAGGCCGACGCCGTGGTCAGTAACTTGCCGATCTGGACCCTCTTCGACCTCATCTCCGATCGTCACTTCCCCAGCCAATTCGTCGCCAACACGCACCACTACGCCAAGGTCGGCGGCACGGTGAGCGTCGCTTATGCGTTCGAAGCGGTACCGACGATGCGCGAGACCGGCGAGCCCGACCGCTTCCCCGGCTGGACCCGTTTGCTCGTCGGCGCCACCCGCACGTTCGGCGGCGGTCTGATGTGGGCGTCGCTGCACTCGCCGCACAACGCGCCACCGGGCAAGCACATCCTGCAAGGCATGCGGCTGGTGCGCCCCGAAGTGCTCGGCGACCACGACGCCGTCGATCACATCGTCGCCGACTTCGACACCATGGTGCGCGAGATCTATCGCGACGTCGAGGAGAAACTCCGCTGGCGCCGCCGCTGGGTCACCCGCGACGGCAGCGAATACATGATCTCCGCCGCGCCCCGCCCCGACGTCCGCGCCCCGTCGATCGAGCATCTCTACTTCGTCGGCGAGACCATAAATCTCCCGTCGATCCAAATGGACGCCGCCGCGCACTCCGCGCTCGAGTGCGCCCGAATGATCGCGTGATGAGTCGGGTGATTGCCGGTCGATGCGGTTCTAGGAACAGCTCAAGTTCGCGTTGCGAAGGATAGTGCGGATCTGCTCTTCCTCTGGGACGCGCAGTTTCTCCGCGGCGCGCAGGGCGAGGCAGAGTAGATCCCTGGCCGCTTCACGATCTCCGCTCGCCTGCCGAGCGAGCAGGATGTTGGCAGCGTTGGCACGGCCGACGAGAAGGCTCCGCACATCGCCGAGTTGCTCATACACCGGCAACTCCTCTTCCCGCATGATACGCAGCGCCTCGTCTAGTTCACCGCGCGCCTGGAGCACGTCGGCAATCTGTCCGAGCGTCAGCGCACGCGCGCGCACGTCGCCGAGTCGCTCGTATACCGGCAACTCTTCTTCGCGCCGGATGCGCAGCGCCTCATCTAGTTCACCGCGCGTCTGGAGCACGTCGGAAATTTTGCCGAGCGTCACTGCACGCGAGCGCACGTCGCCGAGCCGCTCGAAGGCGGGTAACACTTCCTCACGCAGCGAGCGCAGCGCTTCGTCCAGTTCACCGCGCGCCTGGAGCACGTCGGCAATTTTGCCGAGCGTCATCGCGCGCGCGCGCACGTCGCCGAGCCGCTCATACACTGGCAACTCCTCTTCGCGCCGGATGCGCAGCGCCTCGTCTAGTTCACCGCGCGCCTGGAGTAAGTCGGCAATCTGTCCGAGCGTCACCGCACGCGAGTGCACGTCGCCGAGCCGCTCGTACACCGGCAACTCCTCTTCGCGCCGGGTGCGCAGCGCCTCGTCTAGTTCACCGCGCGCCTGGAGCACGTCAGCAATCGAGCCGAGCGTCATCGCGCGCGCGCGCACGTCGCCGAGCCGCTCGTATATCGGCAACGCCTCCTCTCGGCGGATGCGCAGCGCCTCGTCCAGTTCGCCGCGCGCCTGCAGCACGTCGGCGATCTTGCCGAGCGTCACCGCGCGCGCGTACACGTCGCCGAGCCGCTCGAACACCGGCAACTCTTCTTCCCGTCGGATACGTAGCGCCTCGTCTAGTTCGCCCCGCGCCTCCAGCACATCGGCAATGCGGCCAAGCGCCGTCGCGCGGCAACCCATGTCACCCACTGTCTTCCAGCGCTCTGCGGCCTGCTCGAAATGTTCTTGAGCCTGGCGCACTTCTCCGTGTACCTGCTCCAAGTCTCCTAGTCGCATCAGCACCCATGCTTCGCTAGACGGATCCTTCATATCGCGGAACATTTCGATCGCGCGCTGGAACCAGCGTGCGCCCTCGCCTGAGTCTCCAAGAAGAACGTGGATTTGTCCGATCCTCGCCGCCGCATCAGCGGCTGCTCGCGGGTGACTGGCGTGGTCGCGCACAACTTGCTCGAGCAGGGCCGCTTCGCGGCGCAGGCGCGGTTCTTCCTCCGGGGGCGCGAGGCGTATCCAGCCTGGCAGAGACTTGTGATCGGTAACGACCCGCGGAAACTCCGGTGATTCGAAGCGGAAGAAAGTCAGAACGACGTCGTAGAGATCGCGGGCGCCGCGTGCCAAGGCGTCGGCCGCGGCATCGGAGAGCCAGAACACTATCCGAACCGGCAGCTCGTGTGGCAGTTGATCGCGGCGGCGGTTCAGATCTTCGATCGCTGGCGCGATGCTCGTCGCGCCGCTCGCGTCGAAGAGCAGGGGTTCCATGCCGGAAACAAACAGGACCTCGGGCTTCGCCCCGCCGTCGTACGGCACCAGCGCCGACTGCATGCGGTCGACGAGGTCGGCATCGGCAGCGCAGTCCTTGAGGTCGAGCGTCGCGACCGTCGTGCCCGCCGCGCTGGCGTCGAGTGCGGCCAGGTTCATCACGCCTTCGCGCACTCGCTGATCCGTGCACCGGGCGATCGCCAGGGCGAAGCGGCGCTCGGGGAAGACGACGAAACGGACGAGGCGCTCGTAGTCGCTCGGCGTGGTCACCGCCGGGGGCGCTACGGCGTGATTTGGGTGATGTTCTTCCATGCGACCGTGAAGCGGTCGTCCAAGCGTACGAACGGGTGAACGTCCCACCACGGCTCACCGTTGTAGTTGAGCACCAGCGAGTGGAGCAACAGCAGCGCATCGCTTGGATCGTTGGCCACCTGCTTGTCACGATGAATTTCCGCCAGGCGTGGCCAGTGCGCCGGGGTCGCAAGGGTGAGCCGTTCGCCCTTGAGCTTGCGCGCCGCGGTCTCGAAGTGTTGAGGCGTAACCTTGTCAGGGTCGGCCAACTCGCAGGCAAGCCGCGCGATATGGAAGACGTCGCGTAGCCTCCCGCCCGATAGTCGTGCGGCGGCGCGGACACACCCATCGGGTTGCGTGAAAACTTGCGCGAGGTCTACGCGCTTGTCGAGCAGTTCGCGAATGGCGGCGGTGGCTGGATCGGTGACATGATCGGCCGCATCGCCGCGCTCGCGGATCGGCAGCATCGGGACCGTGACGATATCGAACGCCTGACTCGCCTGCACGGTGATGGGTGCATACTACGCTGCGGGATCAAAAAACAAAACCAGATGACACCGGAGCTGGCGCAGCTCATCCGCACGGCGCAAGACCGCGGCATCAACCTGCCGATCGTTCAGCTTCTCGAGATTGTCCAGGACAACCGCGATCCGTCGTTTCTCCCCGCTCGCCAGCGATATCGCCGTCGCTGCCGCATCCAGCAGTGCGTTCGCGCGCCGGACTAGGTCAGCTGGGTCGCGTTCGGCTTGGCGCCGGATCTCCTTGCGATACTCGTTATCGCTCTTGAGGACGCCAGTCACTTTGGCCGTCAACTTGGCCAGAAACGGAATGCCGCCTTCCGCTTTGGCTTCCGTCAGAACGGTGCCGACTATCTCCTTGCGATGCGTCTCGGTGAGCAATTCCTCGGCGAACCACAGCTCAACAAGGTCACTCTGTGCCTTCGGAATATCGACCTGGGATTCGGCGAGCGCATTGACCACCGAGCGAGCGATGACCAGTCAGCAAGCGAAAGGTCGGCCTGGTCCAACGACGACAAGGCATCGATGAACACGGCATGGACACCTTGGGTCGATAGGTCCGCCAACGCCTGGCGCACCTGCGTTGTCTTACCGGTTCCCTTGTGGCCAACAATGCCAAGGTGCACGAACTCAGGGCTTCCTTTTTGCGGGCTGAGTCGCCGCGTGAATTGAGCGATCACGCCGTAGCGGGTTCGATCAAACTTCGCGTCGATGTTGCTGTGCCACGGGTCGTTCGGCTGGACGAGAGCAAACGGGTCGAACGTCCAAAATGCTTCGGCTGGAGTGGCGGCACGGATCTGTTGCATGCAAGGCAAACGCTAGCACCCAGTGCCTGAAGGGGTCAATTCAGCCTGGCGCTCTTCGCGCTTCACTGCGTGCGCAGGCGGACGCGGAACGCGCCGCCGTGGTCGGGCAGTCCGAACGTCTCGACCAGCCACAACAGCGGGCGGACGTACCAGTATTTCTGCCCCACCAACTCGTTGACATGCGCGCGCTCGGCGACCGCCGTGATGCGGCTGGCCGTGCCTTCGAAGGTCTCACCGTCGATGTGCAGCGACACCTTCGATCGCTTCTGCACGTTGCGCGTCCACTGACGTTGCACGTTCGAAGTCACCAGAAAGACCGTGTCGCCCTCGACCAAGAACCAGATGGTCACTTCGTACGGCTTGCCGCTCTTGCGACCGTAGTGGGTCAACCGTAGTGTCGATGTGTCAGCCACACGGGCGAGGCGTTTCGCGAGCGTTGCGTTCATTGGAGTGGTCCTTCTTGCGGGTGCAGCTTCGGCAACCAACGTGGCACGCGCCGGCAGTAAGCGTCAAACGCCGCGCCGAACTGCCGCCGCAGCGTTCGCTCTTCGTATGAGATCACGCGCAAATGAAACAATACCATCAGCACTGCCGCATACATCAGCAGCGTCGCAGACTGGAACAGCACGCCCTCGCCCGCAACGATCGATCCGACGCCGACGTACATCGGGTTGCGCATGAATTGGTAGAGGCCACGCACGACGAGTTGCTGCGGCGCGTCGAGCGGGTTGGGCGTGCCGCGGCCGGACGCAATGAAGTTCCACGCGCACCATAGATAGATGGCCACGCCGACAGCGACGATCACCCATCCGGTGAAATGTACGCCCCCGAGTGGCAGCGGATATTCCATGTCCGACCGCAGCAGCATCCACGGTACCAGCACGGTGACCGATCCGGGCACGAAGATCGTGAACAGCAGGGTTCGAATGATCAACGACGCGCGTTCGGTCATGGCTCAGGTGCGGTCGAGATACGCGCGCCACGGCGTCCAGTAGTATTTCTCCCATCCTTGCTTGACACCGTCGTAGTCGTGGTCGGCGACATTGACGTGCACGAGATCGATGCGGCCGCCGGCGCCAGCGGGAGAAAACGTCAGGATGAGAATCGAGTCCACATCGTCTTCTCGCCATTGGCTCGAGCGCCAGGTCTGCACGATGAGCCGCTTCGGCAGTGCATGCAGCATGCGTCCCGAGAGCATGCCGTTGAACGCGCGAAACGGCGCGCCCGGTTCCGCACCGATCGTGGCCGGCGCACCCGTGATTGCCGTGTGCCGCGCCGGATCGAGATAGGCGTCGTACAAGTCGCCGGCAGCGGCCGAGAGCTGAACCGTTTGCTGAATCGTCTTCGGCATGGCTGCGTTCACAACCGCGCGATGCCGATCATCGCCTCGCGCGTGACGATCGCCGCCAGCTGTTCCTCGCTCCAGCCTTCCGTGCCGGCCGGACGCAGCGGCAGCACGAGGTAACGGGTCTCGGCGGTCGTATCCCACACGCGAATCTCGATGGACTCGGGGAGATCCAATCCCATCTCGCGCAACAGCGCCCGCGGCTCGCGCACCACCCGAGCACGGTAGGCCGGACTCTTGTACCAATCGGGTGGCAAGCCGAGCACCGGCCACGCGGTACACGAGCACTGCGTGCACACGATCACGTTGTGAAGTGTCGGCGTGTCTTCGAGCACGACGATATACTCGCCTTGCGCTCCATAGAAGCCCAATTCGGCGCATGCGGCGGTGCCGTCGTGCAGCAACCGCTCACGATAAGCCGGATCTATCCACGCGCGCGCGACCACTTTGGCGCCGTTCTGCGGACCGGTCTTGTCCGCGTAGCGTGTGGTCACCGAATCGATGAAGCCGTCGGGCACCAGTTGCTTGTCGCTCAGCGCGGTCTCCAGCGCCTGTGCGCGCGCCGCCGCGGACGCGGGTGCGATCGGATGCCGCGAGTCGCTCATGGCGCGCCCAAGTAACTCTCCCACAGATCGACCACCACAGTCGCGTTGTTCTCCGCCGCTTCCGCCCACAGCTCGCGCGCGTCGAAGCGCACATGGTACGTTGGTTCGCTGCGCGGCGGCAAGCCGTGCGCGGCGGCATCCGGAAACGAGAACGGCGGAGCGACGTGAACGATCACGCCGCGTTTGCCACGCACGTAGCGCGGCACCCGCGTATGGCCAACCGGATGCATTGTGCGGACGACCACCTCTTCGCCAACCGCGAAGCGCGGCCCGACGCGTTGAGCGACGTCAGCCGCACGCGGCGACGCCGCCGATCTCGACAGCGGAAAGACGCCGCCGGCGCGCGCCTCCAGCTCGTCGTGCGTCACGACGCCCTTTTCAACCAGCAACGTCGCGACGCCGGTGAGCACCCGTTCGTAGTAGGAAGCCGCCAGGTAGTGCCTCGCCTCCATGCGCTCGATCGCGTGGCGATACTCGT
>JBGOUW010000226.1:0-7864 GCA_041477755.1 Binatia bacterium | reverse complement strand
GTCACCGCGGTGCTCTTCAGCGTCGGCCGCACGCTGATCGGGATGTACCTCGGCCGTGCTGGCACCGCATCGGTCTATGGCGCGGCCGGATCGTTGGTCGTGCTGTTGCTGTGGATTTACTACTCGGCGCAGATTTTGTTCATCGGTGCCGAGTTCACCGAGGTCTATTCGCGCCGCTACGGTTCGCGCCGCGCCGCGGCGGAGCCGGTCGCCCGCGCCTGAGTCGCCGCGGAGACGGGACGAACTGCGGGTCGTGCTCGAAGAGCGGGCTCTCAATCGGTCGCGCGGCTGGGGAGTGTCTCAGTTTGAACTTCGTCCGTCGTTTCGCTGGTTCGCGGAAGGCGTCCGCTCTGAGATTGCGGCCTGGGGGACATTCTCTCTGCGGTGTACGATCGCCGGCACAATCACTGCGACAAGCAGCGCCAAGGCGATGATCAGCACGGGAAACAAGAGGTTCGTCAAGGCCTCGCGCTCGAACCGGCCACGCTTCTCGCTCATAACTTTTTCGTTGCTGCCTTCTTAGACGCTTCTCGATCCACTAGCCGCGGGCGTCCCTGCCCGCAAGGCTAGCCCCGCCACTCGACCGGGAGCGCCTCGATACCGGTGATGAAGTTGGAGGCGCGCATCGATGGCGGTGCATCGGTCGCGAGTTCGAGTGCGGGCATCCGCGCCAACAACTCTTCGAACAGCACGCGCAGCTCGAGCCGGGCCAGGCTCGCACCCAGGCAGTAGTGCGCGCCGAAGCCGAAGGCCACATGGTCGTTCGGCGTCCGTGCGATGTTGAAAGTGAGTGGCTGGTCGAAGACGGCGTCGTCGCGATTGGCCGATGGGTAGAGCAACAGCAGCTTGTCGCCCTGGCGGAGGCGCTGGCCGTGCAGCACGACATCGCGCGTGGCGGTGCGGGCCATGTTCTGGATCGGACTGACCCAGCGCAGCATTTCTTCTACGGCCGTCGGAATCTTCGTCGGGTCGTGTGCCAACGCGCGGCGCTGTTCGGGGTGGTGGAAGAGCTGATGCATGCCGCCGCTGATGACGTGGCGCGTGGTTTCGTCGCCGCCGATCAAGATCAACAGCGACTCCATCACGAGGGCGTCATCGTCGAGCTTCGCGCCGTCGATCTCGGCGTGCACGAGGATGCTGACGAGATCGTCCTGCGGTGGCCGCGCGCGGCGATCGGCGATGACGCGCAGTTGATACTCGCGATACTCCAGAAAGGCCTGCTGCGCGCGCTCGAGTCGTTCGGGGATCATCACCCCCGAGGAGCTGAGCATGTCGTCGGACCAGCGCAGGAGATCGTCATAGGCGTCGGGCTGCACGCCGAGCATGTCGCCGATCACGATCAGCGGCAGCCAGGCGGCAAGGTCGTGCACGAAATCGAAGCGACCACGCGCCTGGGCGCGCTCGATGAGGTCGACGCAGATCTCCCGCAGGCGCGGCTCGCGTTCGGCGACGCGTCGCACGGTGAAGCCCTTGTTGACCAGCGCGCGACGCTGGCGATGCAGCGGGTCGTCGAGGTTGACCATGTACGGCATCGACGGCGTGTCGGGCCGCATGCCTTGGCCACTGCAGAACGTGGGCGGGTCTTTGGAGACCGTCATCACATCGGCGTACGAAGCGATGCCCCAGACTTGTCCGGCCTCGTCCCAGTACACCGGCGCGTGCTCGCGCATCCAGTGGAAGTGCGTGTGCGCGTCGCCCGCGTAGAAGGCGCCGTCAATCAGTCGGACATTTGGATTCTGCGGGTGCGTAGTGATCACGATGCAACTCTCGCTCACAGCTTGCGCGGCGCACCGAACGAGCCGTGCATATGCTCCATCCACGTGCTCATCATCGGTGCGGTTGGTAGGCCGAGGCTGCGCAGTTCGTCGGCGATCGGATGCGAGCCGAGGGTGAGTTCCACGCCGTCGGCTCCCGACGATACCGCCGCCGCGCCGCCGGTGACGAACTGCAGCGCGGTCGGTCCATCGAGGTACGTGTACGTAGTCATCTCCATATCCGGTGCGCCCGCATCGGCGGCGGTCGCGCGCGGGACGGTCAGGGTGAAGACGTGTTGGCCGCCCATCACCAGCGTGCAAGTCGCGCGATCGCTGTGGTACTCGATGTCGATCTGCTCGACGCTCTTGGGGAAGCCCCAGATCGTGCGGCCGGCTTCGCAGGTGAACGATTGATTCACCGGCAGCTTGTAGATGAACGTTCCAGCCGTCTCGGGTGCGGCGCCCTTTGGACGCACCATGAATATGATCATCACTTCGTTGTAGTCGCCGAGATCGTTGTCGCGGTAATCGACGAAGCCGAGGATGAGCTGGGTCAAGCCCGGCGCCATCTCGACCACCTCGAAACCATCGCCGACCAGTCGCTGGGCGGTCGCCGCCGACACCATGAAGATGGCGTTGCCGGTGCTGGCGTCGCGCACGATGGCGGGCAGCGTGACCGTGCGGCCTTGGATCACGTAGCGCCGTGAGGACGCGGGGGTTGTGTCGATAGCAGCCTGCATAGCCAGTCTCCTTGGGAACGCGGGAGACTGGCTATGCCAAAACTAACGTTCGTTAGTCAAGGACACCGCCGAGCGAATCGAGACGGCGCGGACCGTCAGCCGGGCGGCGACAGGCGTCGAAGCGCAACGAACCCGACGCTGCTCAAGAACACGACGAGCGCTAGCAACGCCAGCGGCGACGCGGCCGGTGTCGCCGCGTTGATGCCGACCGTAATCCGATCCGTGCAGGCGAAGGTGTCGGCAAATCCGCTCGACTTCACGTCCGGGTCTGTGCACATGGTTTTGTCGACCGCTTTTGCAACGGGCAGGATGACGCCGCGGAACACGCCGTTGTGTAGCGGGGCCAGCGCCACGGTCCCTTGCGCCATCTGCCCGTTGCTCCATGTGCTGCCGGGTAACTGCAACAGGCAGAAGAACAATTGGACATCGGACATCGTGACGGGAACGCATCCGGTCACGTCGCTCGCGGCTTGCTGGATGAGGTTGGGCAGTTGCTGCTGCGATGACTGCATGAACGAATCCAACATCGCTTGTCCCTGCGCAATCTGGCCAGGGGTGAAGTCGCCGTTGCACGCCCGGTTCAAGTCGGCAGTGATCGGCACAAAGGGAATGAAGAGAAAGAACAACTGGTCCGCGGGAGTTGAAAGCGTGCCGATATCTCCGGTCAGGTCACAGCCGGCCGTGTTCGTAGCCTTGATGTTGAAGGTGTGGTTCTGCCCGACCATGCCTGCGGGACCGGCGGTCAGCGTGGCGGCGATACCGGTGAGGTTGCCGCACCCGCTACACGCGACTAACAAGACAACCGCTCCCGCGAGCGCCATCCATGGTCTAAGGTTCATTTGCGTCATAGTCCCTCCCCGAAACTCACTTCGGTCCGGCAACAAACGCACGTTGCCGAACGCCCGTAGCACAGGAGAGTGACGCGGCACAATTGGACAGCGGCTTGCACCGGCCGCGCAATCGGGCGATGAGCATACGATGGATCCGCGTGCAGGCGTCTCGCCAGCATCGAGCGGCCAACGATTGGGCCTTGCCCATCCGCGCGAACACGTCGTGCACGACGGGCCGTTGCGATGTCCGTACCTCCCAAACGAGATCGCGCGGTTGCCGCTGCGGTTGCCGGCGCGCCCGTTATCGCACGAAGAATTCGCGCAGCGCTTGCGCGCGGGCGATCGCCGGCAAGGGGTGCTGCTGTATCGCCCGACGTGTCCCACGTGCCGGGCGTGCGAGCCGATCCGCATCGACGTGCCGGCGTTCACGCCGAGCAAGACTCAGCGGCGAATCTTTCGCCGCGGCCAAACGCAACTGCAGACCGCGATCGGAACGCCGACGCTGACGCGCGAGAAGGTGACGCTCTACAATCGCCACAAGACCGAGCGCGACTTGCGTCGCGGCGAGGAGCTGCTCGATGTCGACGGGTACGAACAGTTCCTAATCGACAGCTGCACCGACACGATTGAGTTGACGTACCGATATCAGGGCGCGCTAGTCGGCGTGGCGATCACCGATCGCGCCGCCGACGCGCTGTCGGCCGTGTATTGTTTCTTCGATCCGGCGTACGAGCGCTTGAGCCCTGGCGCGTACTCGATTCTCAAACAGGTCGAGCTGTGTCGAGAGTGGAGCCTGCGCTATCTCTATCTCGGCCTCTACGTCGCCGCCTGCGGGTCGATGGCGTACAAGGCGAACTACCTGCCGCACGAGCGACTGATCGCCGGCGAGTGGCGGCGGTTTGAATCGTGAAGCGTGAGTCGTGAGTGCGGTTGACTGTCGCGTGTCGATGCCTCGGTTTCACGATTCCCGCCTCACAATTCACGACTCACGATTCACGCCTCACGATTCACCAGCATTTGCTTCATCGTGGTCGCGTTCATCACGCCGAAATTGGCGTAGCAGTTGTTGAAGACGGCGTGGACGGCGCGTGCGCCCTTGAGGTCGCGCAAACGCCCGGTCCATTCGGCCAGCTCGCGCTCGGCGTAGAGGTACTTGTAGCGCTCGGCAGCGGAAATGCCCTTCTGTTGCCATGCCTCCTTGTTGCGCCCGTGGAAACGCACGTAGCCTACGTCGCTGGTGAGCGCGCACACCGGCGGCACCGAGTTGGCGACCTGCGGTTCGTCGACGATGACGTACGTGAGCCGGTGATCGCGCAAGAAATCAAGCGTGCGTTCTTGCCGCGTTGGTGCGAGCCAACTGGCGTGGCGGAACTCGATCGCCAGCGCGTCGTCGGGCAAGCGCGCACGGCAGCGCTCGATGTAGTCGGCGTTCTTGCGCGTCGCCGTGAACCACGGCGGAAACTGGAACACCATCAGCCCGAGCTTGCCGGCGGCGCGCAGCGGATCGAGCGCGCGCGTGAACATGTCGAAAGCCAAATCGCGCACCTCGTCGCTCGGCCGCGTCAGACGCGGCTGCGCGAGTTCGGCCGGCGACAGCAATGCTTTGATCGCGCGCGGGAGCCGTTTGGTGGCGGCGGCGTGCGTGGTCAGTAACGCGAACGCTTTGACGTGAAACGTAAAAGCGTCCGGCGTCCGTTCGGCCCACAGCGTCGCGTTGCGTTCCGCCAGCAACGCGTAATACGTCGCGTCGACTTCCACGGTGTCGAACTGTTCGGCGTAGAACCGCAGCCGGTCCTCCGCGCTCGTCACATCCGGCGGATAGAAAGCCGCGGACGCGATCAGACTCGGATCCGTCCACGATGCGGTCCCGACGTGGAAGGTTGCGCTGTGTGGTGCGGTCAAGTGCGGCTACCTTGTTTCAGAAAACCTTCACCACGAAGAGCACGAAGCACACGAAGAGGGCAGCCGAGGGAAGGATTTGTGAACCCTCAGCGTACCTTCATCGCCAATGGGGCTAGGCAAGCCACCCGAGAGCATTTTCGACATCCGCCCTTCGTGCTCTTCGTACCTTCGTGGTGGACTCCCTTGTGCGGCTTCGGGAATCCACTACCCGAGAATCGATTCGCTCTTCAAGGCACGCGACCTTGACCCGTGCATGGGCAAGGTAGATGGTGGCGATTCCCGAGGGAGCACCTGTGCCGCAACACACCAATCGTCTCATCCACGAATCCAGTCCGTACTTGCGCCAGCACGCGCACAATCCGGTCGACTGGTATGCGTGGGGGGCGGAGGCGTTCGAGGCGGCGCGCCGTGATCGCAAACCGATCCTGCTCAGCGTCGGCTACTCGGCGTGTCACTGGTGTCACGTGATGGAGCACGAGTCGTTTGAAGACGAGGCGACCGCGGCGTTGATGAATCAACACTTCGTGAACATCAAAGTCGATCGCGAAGAACGGCCCGACGTCGACCACATCTACATGAACGCGGTGCAACTGCTCACCGGCCGCGGCGGCTGGCCGATGACCGTGTTCCTCACGCCCGACGGCAAACCGTTCTACGGCGGCACCTACTTCCCGCCCGACGATCGTCACGGCCTGCCGGGGTTCAAACGCTTGCTGCTCGCGCTCGCCGATGCCTACCGCAACAAACCCGAGGACGTGCAGAAGAACGTCGGGCAGCTCATGGACGCGATGAAGGCGACCGAAGTGAGCCAGTCGACGAATCAGTTGCCCGACGCGGCGTTGCTGCCGCAAGCCGCGGCCGCGTTGGCACGCGCGTACGATGAGGTCCACGGCGGCATCGGCCAGGCGCCGAAGTTTCCCAACGAAGCGGTATTCGAGTTGTTCCTGCGCGTCCATCGTACGAGCGGCGAGGTGCGGTACCTCGAGATGGTCCTGCACACGCTGCGCGCGATGGCGCGCGGCGGCATCTACGATCAGCTCGGCGGCGGCTTCCATCGCTACTCGGTCGATCAACGCTGGCTGGTGCCGCACTTCGAAAAGATGCTGTACGACAACGCGCAGCTCGTGCCGCTCTACCTCGCCGCGTTTCAACTGAGCGGCGACGCGTTCTTCGCCACCATCGCCCGCGAGACGCTCGACTATGTGGTCCGCGAGATGCGCGACCCGGCCGGCGGCTTCTACTCGACGCAAGACGCCGACAGCGAGGGCGTCGAAGGCAAGTTCTTCGTCTGGGATGTCGCCGAGGTTGGCCGGCTTCTCGGCGAAGAGGACGCCGAGATCGTCTGCCGCTACTGGGACGTCACCGACGCCGGCAACTTCGAGGATCGCAACATCCTGCACGTCACGCTGGAGATTGAGCAGGTCGCGAAATTGTTCCGCCGCGATGCCGGCGAGATTAGACAACTACTCGCCACCAGCCGCGAGAAACTGTTCGCGGCGCGCGAGCTGCGGATCAAGCCGGCGCGTGACGAGAAAGTGCTCACGGCCTGGAACGCGCTGATGATCAGCGCGTTCGCCAGGGCCGCCGAGGTGTTCGACGACGCGAACTATCGCCGCGTTGCGGTGGACGCCGTCGCGTTCATCGAGTCGGCGCTGGCGCGCGGCGACCGCTTGCTCAGCACGTACAAGGACGGCGTTGCCAAGCTCAACGGCTACCTCGACGACTACGCGTTCTTCGTCGCCGCGTTGCTCGACGTGTTCGAAGCGACCCAAGATCGGCGCTACCTCGATCGCGCCGCCGCGCTCAGCGCGTCGATGCTCGCGCACTTCTGGGACGACGCGTCCGGCGGATTCTTCTTCACCAGCGACGATCACGAAGCGCTGATCGTGCGCAGCAAGCCGGCATTCGACGGCTCGATTCCGTCGGGCAACTCGGTGGCAGTGCGCAACCTGCTGCGCCTCTATCACTACACCGAGCAGCGCGAGTACTTCGACCGCGCCGAAGCGATGCTCCAAATGTTCGGTGCGCAAATGCGCGAGCAACCGTTCGGCTTCGCGAACATGTTGGGCGCGCTCGATTTCTACACCCAGCAACCCCACGAGATCGTCGTCGTTACGCCAGCGTTCGCCGCCGACGAACTGTTGCGGAAAATCCGCCGCACGTATCTGCCGAACCGCACGCTGACAGTTGTCGACCCGGCACACAGCGCGTCGTTGCCAACGCAGTTCGCCAGCAAGGCGCAGCGCGACGGCAAGCCAACCGTGTACGTCTGCCGCCGCATGACCTGCTCCGCGCCCGCGACCGAGTGGAGCGAAGTGGAAGCTCTGCTCGAAGCATAGGGTAGCAGCTCGTCGAGTGACGCTCGGTCTCACAACCAGAAGCACAAACCAGCGAAATCTCCTCTCCCGCATCACTCGCGGGAGAGGATTGAGGTGAGGGCACCAAGTCTTCGAACGGCCTTGCGGCGCAAGGCCAAGCGGGCTTCCGGCCCGCTGACCGGAACCCTCACCCTCGCCCTCTTCCGCAAGCGATGCGGGAGAGGGAACTGCTACGGCACGGCGGCCGCTTGGGGTTCTTCAACGGACCGGTGGACTACGCATACTGGAGACAAGGACGCGTCTGCTGTGCGGACCGGGCG
>JBGOUW010000595.1:0-2986 GCA_041477755.1 Binatia bacterium | reverse complement strand
GAATCGCCGCACGTCGAGTATTTGCGCACGGCGCTCAGTGAGTTGCGCGCGCACACGCTGCTCGGCAGCCAGGGAGAGGAACTCGCCGGCAGCGAGGTGATCGATGGCCTGCTCAATCGTACCCTGCGAGTGCTCACGACGCAGCGCCCGCAGTTGCAGCGCGAGGAGGCCCGCGCCGACATCGCCGCCGCCTGCGCTACGCATCGCGATGCCGCCGGCCTGCAACGCCGCTTCGATGCGTTGGAGACCGAGTGGAAACCGCCGAAGACGGAGGGAAGCCTCGTCAGGCTGGCGCTTCCTGCTTCTGCTCCGCCAGAGATGTCCCGTCTTCTGTAGGGGCGACGCATGCGTCGCCCACGAATTGACGCGTCCACTGCCGAGAAGACGGAGGGCGATGCATGCATCGCCCCTACCTTCAGAGATCGCACGTAGGCATGGCGCACGATGACTGACGGCCTCACTGCGCCGCTCACCCGCATCGCCCGCAGCGTACGCGTCGCGCACGTCGCTGCGACAGTGTACGCCAGCTACAAGATTCCTGACGCGATGGATTGGCTGCTGGGGCGTCGCAACGGCGCGGCTGATCGCCCGCGCCGCCGCAACGCGATCCATCGCCGCAACGCGCAG
This sequence comes from Binatia bacterium, assembly GCA_041477755.1. Lineage (GTDB taxonomy): Bacteria > Desulfobacterota > Binatia > HRBIN30 > JACQVA1 > JACOST01. Next base: position 2,359 of record JBGOUW010000595.1, on the reverse strand, counting down.
CGTATCTTCGATGCCGCCATCGCCTTGCGCGGCCTGCTCATCAAGATGTGCCAAGTCATCGGTACGCGCTCGGACATCTTTCCGCCCGAGTACGTCACGGTGCTGTCGCAGTGTCATGACCGTCTGCCGCCGCGCGAATTTTCAGAGATCCGCGCGCAAGTCGAGCGTGAACTCGGCGGGCCGCTCGAACGCTTCTTCACAGAGTTTGAGACGCAGCCGCTCGCGGCCGCATCGCTCGCCCAAGTGCACCGCGCCCGTCGCGCCGACGGTCAGCTCGTCGCGGTCAAGGTGCAGTATCCCGACATCGAAGAGATCGTGCGCACCGACATCACCAGCATCACGCGCATCTGCCGCATCTATCAGCTCGTCGACCGCGAACCGCTCGAACTCTTACCGTTGTTGCAGGAGCTGACTCGCCACCTGGCGCTCGAACTCGACTTCCGGCGCGAGGCCGACAGCGCCGACCGCGTGCGTGACTTGTTCAAAGACGATCCGCACGTGCTGGTGCCGGCGATGCACCGCGACCTCTCAACCCGCCGCGTGCTGACGATGGAATTCGTCGACGGCATAAAGGTTACCGACCTCACCGGCTTGCGCGCCGCCGGCCTCGATCCGGCCGTAGTGGTGCAAACGCTGATGCGCATCTACGTCCGCATGATCCTCGCGTACGGGTTTTTCCAAGCCGATCCCCACCCCGGCAACCTCTTTGTTCGTCCCGACGGGCAGATCGTGCTGCTCGACTTCGGCTTGGCGAAGGATCTGCCACCCGGCTTTGGCCTCGGCCTGTTCGAGTTGATGTTCTCGATGATGACGATGAACGAGACGGCGATGCTGAAGGCCTTCGACGCGCTCGGGTTCGAGACCAAGACCGGCGATCCGCGCTGGCTCGTCGAGGTCGCGCACCGCATGGTCGATCTGTCCGGCCGACGGTTCGAGGGTGAGTTCACCGAGGACATGACTCAGGAACTGTTCAACGCGGTGCGCGAGAATCCGGTGGTGAAAGTTCCCAGCGACTTCGTGTTGGTCGGCCGCGCGTTCGGCTTGCTCAGCGGGATTGCGCACACGCTCGGCGCGCGCGCCAATGTGCTCGAAGCGATGTCGCCGGGCGCAACGCGACCGGAGTAGATGCCGGGACCAAAGTCCAAGGACCAAAGTCCAACGTCCCAAGTCCAAGGTCGGAGTGCTTGTCCGTAACCTTGGACGTTGGACTTTGGACATTGGACTGCCTGGCGGCTATCTTCCGGCGGCGATTGACACCATGCGCCGCATCGAATCGAAGATCCGTCCGACCGATCCCGACTTTGTCGAAAACCGGCTGCGCATGGGCGCACTGGTTGCCGAGCTGCGCGAGCGGGTGCGCGGCGCGCAGGAGGGCGGCCCGGAGGAGCAGCGGCGGCGGCACAAGGAACGCGGCAAGCTGCTAGCGCGCGAGCGCATCGATGCGTTGGTCGATCCCGGCACCGCGTTTCTCGAGTTGTCGACGCTGGCAGCGTTCGGCTTGTACGACAACGGTGCGCCCAGCGCCGGCATCGTCACCGGCATCGGCACCATTCAAAGCCGGCCGACGGTCATTGTCGCCAATGACGCGACCGTGAAAGGCGGCACGTACTTCCCGCTGACGGTGAAAAAGCACCTGCGCGCGCAGGAGATCGCGCTGGAAAATCGCCTGGCGTGCGTCTATCTGGTCGACTCCGGCGGGGCGTTTCTTCCGCTGCAGGCAGATATCTTCCCCGATCGTGAGCACTTTGGGCGCATCTTCTACAACCAGGCCAGATTGTCGGCGCTCGGTGTGCCGCAGATCGCCGTCGTGCTCGGTTCGTGTACGGCAGGTGGCGCCTACGTACCGGCCATGTGTGACGAGAACGTGATCGTGCGCGGCACCGGCACGATCTTCCTCGGCGGTCCGCCGCTGGTGAAGGCGGCGACCGGTGAAGAAGTCACCGCGGAAGAACTCGGCGGAGGCGATGTCCACACGCGCATCTCGGGGGTGTCGGACTATCTCGCCGCCGACGATCGCGACGCCATCGAAATCACTCGTCGCATTTTCGAAAACCTCGGCGGGCCACTGCCGCCCCGCGTCGAGCGCGACGAGCCGGAAGACCCCGCCTACGATCCGTCCGAGCTGTACGGCATCATCCCGCGCGATCCACGCAAGTCGTGCGACGTGCGTGAGGTCATCGCGCGCATCGTCGACGGCAGTCGGTTGCAAGAGTTCAAAGCGCTCTATGGTCCGACGTTGGTGACCGGCTTTGCGCGCCTCCACGGGTACCCGATCGGCATCATCGCCAACAACGGCGTCCTGTTCTCCGAGTCGTCGCTGAAGGCGACGCACTTCATCGAACTGTGTTGTCAACGCAAG
>JBGOUW010000573.1:0-3160 GCA_041477755.1 Binatia bacterium | reverse complement strand
GGCGCTCTCGGTGTCCGCCTTCGGCGTGGCAACAACCACGTCCGCGGCGCGACCGTCAACGGGCTCGGCGCCAACGGTCTTGTAGGCGAATCGATCGGTCCGTTCGCCCGCCAACTCGCGCACGTCCTCATAGAGCAGATCCGTGCCCGCCAGCCGTTGTTTGCTGCTGACCGGGACGCGCCGCACGGCGCGGTAGCCGGGCATGAACAGCCACATGTCGTCGGGAGCGTTGTCGCTCTGGCGCCAGACCAGAAAGCCCAGGCCCGCGTCATCGGCTGGCAGCGAGAACAGTAGATGGATCCTGTCGTGGTGATCAGGAGCGTACAGCACGTGCCGGACGGCGCGCTTATGAATCACCCCGGCGCGCGTCTCGCGCACCATGGCGTCGGTCTCGGCGCGCGAGAAACCGGCTGCCTGCGGCGTGCTGACGATGAGGATCTCACTTTCCTCTCGCTCGGTCTTCACGCTGCGGTAGCGCGCCCAGGTGTCGGTGATCAGCGCCAGGCCGTCCGACTCAGCGAGCGCAATAGAGCTGGCGCAGGACCAGATAGCGACGGATGTAAGGAGCAGATGACGGAGACGCAGCATGGGAATCAATCGGAAGAGTGACCAGGCGCAGCCACGTAGCAAAGGCCGTCGGCGAATACAAACCATGCGACGGCGATGACGGGCCCGTACTGCGCCGGGCCGCACGGGTTCTTGCAGGGTTCTCTTTTCCCAACGTTTATGAGAGCAAATTGCCATGAAGAATCTTCTGGTAGCTAACCGCGGCGAGATTGCGGTGCGGATCATGCACGCGGCGGCGGAGCTCGGCATCCGTACTGTCGCGATCTTCTCGGAGGACGACGCGCGCTCGCTGCACACGCAGCGGGCCGACGAAGCGCGTCCATTGAGCGGTGTAGGTGTCGCCGCCTACCTCGACGGTGAACGAATCCTTGCTATCGCCAAGCAGTGTGGCTGCGACGCGATCCACCCGGGGTACGGCTTTCTGAGTGAGAACGCCGCGTTCGCGCGGTGCGCGGCGACGGTGGGGATCACGTTCGTCGGGCCGCGTCCGGAGACGCTGGAGATCTTCGGCGACAAGACGCAAGCGCGGGCGCTGGCCGAGCGCTGCGGAGTTCCCGTATTGCGCGGCGCAGCGGGCGCGGTCACGCGCGACGAAGCCAAGCAGTTTCTCGCGTCGCTCGGTGACGGCGGCGCGATGATGATCAAAGCGGTCGCCGGCGGTGGTGGGCGTGGCCTGCGGGTGGTGCGACACCTAGAAGAAGTGGACGACGCTTACGCACGCTGCCAGTCGGAAGCGCGCCAGGCGTTTGGTAACGGCGATGTCTACGTGGAGCAGCTGATGCTTCACGCCCGACACATCGAGGTGCAGATTGTCGGCGATGGCTCCGGCACCATCAGCCACTTGGGCGAACGCGACTGCAGCATTCAACGACGACACCAAAAGCTCGTCGAGATCGCCCCGTGCCCGAGCCTGTCGCCCGATTTGCGCGCGCGCCTCACCGCCGATGCCGTGCGCATGGCGGCAGCGGTGAGTTACCTCAACGCCGGCACGTTCGAGTTCCTCGTCGAGACCGACGCGCTGGATCCCCCCTCCTTACCAAGGAGGGGGCAAGGGGGAGGTTACGCCTTCATCGAAGCCAACCCGCGATTGCAGGTCGAGCACACGGTAACCGAAGAAGTGTTCGGCATCGACCTCGTTCGCATTCAGTTGCAGATCGCCGCCGGCAAGTCACTTGTCGAACTAGGTCTCCGCCAATCGGACATCCCGACGCCACGCGGCTTCGCAGTGCAGGTGCGAATCAACACCGAGACGCTCACGGCCGATGGCGTCACGCGGCCGGCGAGCGGGACGTTGGTGGAATTCGAGTTGCCGTCTGGTCACGGCGTACGCACCGACACTTGCGGCTACGTTGGCTATCAAACCAATCCGAACTTTGACTCGCTGCTCGCCAAGCTGATCGGGCATTCGACCTCGCCGCACTTTGCCGATGCGGTGGCGCGCACCGCTCGCGCACTTGGTGAGCTGCGCGTCGAAGGCGTCCGTACCAACATCTCGTTCTTGCAACGGCTACTGGCGCACCCCGACTTCGTCGCCAACCGAATACATACACGGTTTATTGAAGACCAGAGCGCCGAGCTGGTGGCGTACGAAGACGACCTCCCCCTTACCCCCTCCTTGGTAAGGAGGGGGAAAATCGACGCGACTGATCCGCTCGCGGTTCTCGCATACGGAAAGACTCCAGGTTCTGGGAGTGGCGCTGCATCAGGTGCCCTCTCCCGGATGGGAGAGGCCTGCCCTGAGCCGAGTCGAAGGGGACAGGATGAGGGTGATCTCAGAAAATACGACACCACTGGTCTCGACGACACCGTCGTGGTGCGCGCTCCGATGCAGGGCACCATTGTGAGCCTCGATATCGGCGAAGGCGATGCGGTGCATCAAGGGCAGTCGCTCCTCATCATGAACGCGATGAAGATGGAGCACGTCGTTCAGGCACCGGCGAGCGGCATCGTGCGGCGGCTCACCGTCGCGGCAGGCGACACGGTGCCGGAGGGACATCCGTTGGTGTTCATCGAAGCGCGCGAACGCGAAATGGATGCGTCCGTCACCGAGAGTGCCATCGATATCGATTACATTCGTCCCGATCTTGCCGAAGTGCGGCAGCGCCACGCGATCACGCGCGACGCGGCGCGAGCGGATGCGGTCGCGCGCCGGCGTAAGACCGGACAGCGCACGGCGCGCGAGAACATCACCGACCTCTGCGATCCCGGGACGTTCGTCGAGTACGGCGCCTTGCAAGTTGCGGCGCAGCGGCAACGGCGCTCGCTCGAAGATCTGATCGAGCGCACGCCGGCGGATGGGCTGGTTGCCGGCGTCGGATGCGTGAACGGCGATCTGTTTGATCAATCCAAGGCGCAGTGCGCCGTGCTGTCGTACGACTACACCGTGCTGGCCGGCACGCAGGGTTTTCAGAACCACCGGAAGAAAGACCGGATGTTCGAACTCGCCGAGCGCTTGCGCATTCCGGTGGTGTTCTTCACCGAGGGCGGTGGTGGACGACCCGGCGACACGGATGCACCCGGCGTGGCCGGGCTCGACTGCATGGCGTTTCATCTCTTCGGGCGGCTCAGCGGTCTGGTGCCGCTCGTCGGCATC
>JBGOUW010000140.1:0-10246 GCA_041477755.1 Binatia bacterium | reverse complement strand
GGCGGCACGTGCTCCAACCAGCCGTCGTGCAGCAGCGATGCGCGGAGCGGGACGTGCACCGGCGGTGCAATGGACGGAACATGCTGCGACCAGGCGACGAACTGTCATGGGCACCGTCCATGCGCGGGCACGCAGAAGTTGTGCGCGAGCGGGCCCGGCAAAGGCCAGTCGTGCCTGCGCGATGCGCAGTGTCCGCAGTCACGCTGCCAATCGTTTGCGCGTGTGTGTGCAGGGGGCGACTTCAACCGCTACGCGTGCGTCGACGCCGGGGACTGTCCACGCGGGGCGTGCGTCGATCCGTTGGCAAGTCCAACGCCGCTTGTCGCTCCAGTCGAGGTCTTCGCATCGACATCGATGAGCGGCGGGTGCGCGATGATCAATCGCCATGACGGCCGATCCATCGGCGACGTCTGGCCGCTACTGCTGCCGCTGGCCATTGCTTGGCGGCGGCGAAGCAAGAACGATTGAACGGCGGCCGATCAGCTCGCCTTCTTGATTTTCTCTTCTTGCTCGGCGGCGTGCTTCGAGATCTCGGTCATGATCGCCTGCACGGCGGTGCCGATGAATTGCGGGCGATTCTCCGCCGCCCAGTCACGCGACTTCACCGTCCCCACCGTCGCGTTCTGGAAGTGCGGCATCACGTAGCGGGCGATCAGTTCGTAGCTCTTGCGCGTGGCCTCCCGGTCGGCCCACTCGTGGGCCATCTGCAGGAAGCAGCCGAAGCCGCCCGACTGCGTCTTGAGCCGCTCGATCTGCGCGATGGCGTCGTCAACGTTGCCGATGACCGCCAGGCCGCTGTTGTTCATCGCATCGACCGCATCGTCGATCGAGCCTTCCGGTGCGAGTGGCAACGCGGCAACCCGGCGGAAATAGTCGAGCCACTGTTCCAATCCGAAGCGGACATCATCGCGCGCCTGCTCGCGCGTCTCGGCGATGTGCATTGGGCCGACCAAGCGCCAGCGATTGCGATCGACTGCTTGCCCGTACTCGGCGGCCTTGCCCTCACAGATCTCCCAGTTGGCGGCGAGCGCGTTGAAACCGCCGGTGGTGGTGGCGCCGATCGAAAGCAGGCTGAGTCCGTACTTGCCGGCCGCGCGCGCGCCTGAGGGCGACACTTGCGAGGCGACTGCGATCTCGATGTGCGGCTGTGTGTACGGCCGCAGTTGCAGTTGCGCACCCCGCAGCTTGAACCAGTCGGTTTCCATCGTGACGGTCTCGCCGCGCAGCAACGGCACCAGCGCGGCGATCGCTTCGTCCATCATCTCGCGCTGGCGCATCACATCGATGCCCATCATGAACGCGTCCGACGGCAGCGCGCCGGGCCCAACGCCGAACATCACGCGGCCGCGCGTCTGATGATCGAGCTGCATGATGCGGTCGGCCAACATCAACGGATGGTGATACGGCACCGACGACACCCCGGTACCCAGCCGGATATGGCGCGTGCGTTCGGCAGCGGCAGCAATGAACACCTCTGGTGATGCGATGATCTCGTAGCCCGCGGAGTGGTGCTCACCGATCCACGCTTCGTCGTAGCCGAGGCGATCGAGCCACTCGATCAGCTCGAAGTCGCGCTGCAGCGACAGGGTCGGGTTCTCGCTGACCGGGTGGAACGGGGCGAGAAAGATTCCAAAATCGAGGCGGTTCATAGACATCAGGGTACGCTCCGCGAGGTTCAAGGCTGCGCCGTTCTATAGCTGGCGCAGGGCTCAGGCAAGCCGCGGCTCGCCCGCCCGGCCTGCTCGTGTCGCACCCGAGCGATCGCGGCGCCTACCCTTTTGTAACCCTGATCGGTCGGAGCTCTCCGGCCGCGACCACCAAACCGCTTTCCAGCCTGCAACCAGTTGGCTACTATCGCCGCAGGCACGATCCGCTGATGACCCGCGACGCACGCCCCCACACGTTACCCGAAGCCACCCGAGTTAGCTCCCCCGTGGACGTGGATAGCTATGAGGGTGATCGACTGCGGGCGGTTGCCGCGCTCGGGCAACGCGCCCTCATCGTCACCGATCTCTCGGTGTTAATGCAGGACGCGGTGGCGCTGGTCGCGCAAGTTCTCGGCGTCGCCTACTGCCAGGTGCTCGAGTTGCTCCCTACCGGCGACGCCTTCACCCAACGGGCTGTGGTCGGCACCGATGATGGCCTCGTGCTGCGGGTCGCCATCGGTGGCGACACGGAGTCGCTGCCGGGCTACACGCTCAGCAGCGACGCGCCGGTTGTCGTCGAAGACTTCGCCAGCGAGAACCGTTTCCGCGATGTGGCGCTGCGCGAAACCCGCCGCATCGTCAGCAGCCTCAGTGTCCGTCTGCACGGCCAAGAGCGGCCGGTGGGCGTTTTGGCGGCGCACGCCACCGAGCGCCGCCGCTTTGGCGAAGGCGACGTCCACTTCCTGCAAGCCGTGGCCAACGTGATTGCGACCGCGATGGAGCGCAAGCGCGCCGAGCAAAAGGCCGCAGCCTTACTGCAGGTCGCGCGCGACATCACCGGCACCGTCGAGTTGGACAAACTGTTCGATCGCGTGCAGCGGCGCGCCGCGGAGCTGCTGCTGTGCGACCGCATCTGCAGCTTCTGCTGGGATCCCGAGCGCGAGGTCTTCTGCATCTTCAGCCACTACGGCATGCCCGCCTGGCTACTCGGAGACGCTGCGGGGTTGGAGTTCCGGCGCGGCGATCCGCTGATCGAATTGATCTGGAACGGCGAGACCGTGGTGATCAACGACGGCGTGGAGCAGAACATCTTCCCAGCAGCCATCCTCACGCACTTCGGGATTTCATCGCTGGCGATCGCACCGCTGATCGTACGCGGGCCGCTACTCGGGGCGCTGGTAGCAATGCGGACACAAGCCGGCCATCGCTTCGACACCAGTCAGGTGCAATTGCTCGAAGCAATTACAGGACAGCTCGCCGTCGCAGTCGACGCGACCGAGCTGTTTCGCACGCAGCGAGAGGAAGCGGAACTATCGGCGGCGCTGGTCAACGTCGGCCAGGAACTCATCTCGTCGTTGGACACGCCGGTGATTCTCGATCGGCTGTGTCAGCTCACCACCGAACTGCTGGGATGCGATTGGAGTCACACCTGGCTGCCGCGCACGCAAGACGATGGGTTTGAGCTGATGTCGTCGCACGGGCACACTCGCGAACAGTACGAGACCCTGCGGGTCGTCAAGTTGCCGCATACGACCACCATGGCCTTGCTCACCCGCCTCGTCAAAGGTCCTGGCTTGATCCAATTCTCGCGCGCGCAACTGCCATCGTTCCCGCTCCCCGTCTTCACCGCCGACGCCGCCATCACCCGGGCAATGTATGTCCCGCTGCTGCGCGGCACGCGCATAGTCGGCCTGCTGGTCGCCGGCTATCGCGGGCGGGAGGAACCGTTCACGACACAACAGGAGCGGCTCGTGCGCGGCATCACGCACTTGGCCTCGCTCGCCCTCGAACACGCGCGCACGGTCGAAGAGCTGGAACGCGCCAACCACCTCAAGTCTGATTTTCTGGCCACCATGTCCCACGAGCTGCGCACGCCGCTCAACGTCATCTTGGGCTACAACCAACTCATCCTCGATCTCGCCTTCGGCCCCCTGACACCCGAGCAGACGGACACCGCGCGGCGCATCGGCCAAAACGCACACAACCTGCTCGAACTCATCAACGCCACACTCGATGTCGGCCGTCTCGAAGCCGGGCAAGTGCCGCTCGACCTCGGCGACGTCGCGGTGAGCGATATCGTTAGCGAGCTGGACATCGAAACCCGCGAACTCCGCCAGAAGCCGGGCGTGAGCTTCGCCTGGTTGCTGCCAACGGATCTGCCGCCGCTGCGCACGGATCGCGTAAAGCTCAAGGTCGTGATCAAGAACCTCATCGCCAACGCGCTGAAGTTCACCGACGCGGGGCACGTGACGGTGCAGGTGCAATCGTGCGCGCACGACGAGCAACCCGGCATTCAGTTCTGCGTCACCGACACCGGGCTCGGCATCCCGCGCGAGGCGCTGTCGATCATCTTCGAGCCCTTTCGCCAAGTCGATGATTCGATCACCCGCCGCCACGGCGGCGCCGGACTTGGCCTCTACATAGTTCGGCGACTGCTGGAGCTGCTCGGCGGCACGCTCGCGGTCGACAGCCAGGTTGGACATGGGACGACCTTCTGCGTCTGGGTACCGACGCAGCGCGCGGCCCCGACGCAGCGCGTGGCCATTGACGGCCCGCAGTGACCGCGGCTCGGTAAACCGAGATGAACCTCACTTTTCATGGGGCGGCTGGGGAAGTAACCGGCTCGTGCTATCTACTCCAAACCGACCGCGCGCGGATCGTCGTCGACTTCGGATTGTACCAAGGCGGCCCTGCCGCTGAAGCACGTAACCGCCGGCCACCGCCATTCGATTTTGGCACCGTCGATGCCGTGGTGCTGTCGCACGGCCACATCGATCACTCGGGCCGCCTCCCGCTGCTGCCTCGGATGGGGTACACCGGTCCCATCTTCACCACGCCGGCGACGATCGACCTGTGCGCAATCTTGTTGCCCGACGCCGCCCACCTGCAAGAACAAGATGCCCAGCGCTACAGCCGGAAGCGTCAACGGCGCGGCAAAGCCACCGTCCAGCCGCTCTACACGCAAGGCGACGTAGCGCAGGTGCTCAATCAATTCAAACCAATCGCGTACGACACGCCGCGCGCCATTGCGCCCGGCGTCACGCTACGTCTGTGTGATGCTGGACATATCTTGGGGTCGGCGATCGTCGAACTCACGGTCGAAGATGATCGGCAGCGCCGCCTGCTCGTCTTCTCTGGCGACCTCGGCAACGCCGGCACACCATTGCTCCGCGATCCCGCCGTGCTGACGCGGGCGGATGTGCTGGTGCTGGAGTCCACCTACGGCGATCGTGACCATCGGCCGCTGACCGCTACCATCGAAGAGCTCGCGACCATCCTCGCCGACGCGCGCAAATCGGGCGGCAAGGTGCTGATTCCGTCCTTCGCCGTCGGCCGCAGCCAGGACCTTATCTACCAGCTCGGCCAACTGCATCGCCAAGGTCGGCTCGCTGACGTAGCGGTCTATGTCGACAGTCCGATGGCGATCGCGGCCACCGAGCTGTACCGCCGCCATCGCGAGCTGTTCGACACCGACACGTGGGCAATGATCGAACGCGGCGATACGCCGCTCGACTTCCCCACCCTTCACTTCACACGCAGCGCGCAGGAATCGCAGGCGCTCAATGCCGTCGACCACGGCGCGGTGATTCTTTCCGCCTCGGGCATGTGTACCGGCGGGCGTATCCTGCACCATCTGAAGCACAACGTCTGGCGGCCGGACGTTCACATCGTATTCGTCGGCTTTCAGGCGCAGGGCACGCCCGGCCGCGCGCTCGTCGATGGCGCGCGCACGATCTCACTGATGGGCGAGCGCTTCGCGGTCCGCGCGCACGTGCATACGCTCGGCGGCTTCTCGGCGCATGCCGGTCAGTCGCAGCTGGTCGCCTGGGCCTCCAACTTCCGCGCATCGTCGCCGCGCATCTTCCTCACTCACGGCGAACCCACTGCACGCGACGCGCTGCGCGCCCGCATCGAACAAGACGTGGGCGTCAAGGCCGACTGCCCGGCGCTTGGCGACACAGTAGCAATCTGAAGTCGATCGGAAGCGATGAGCGATTCATCCCGCATCCCGCAAATCCGCAATCCCAAATCCACAATCCGCAATGGAGGCGACTCATGAGTCTCTGGAGCATCGACACCACCAACGCCGTCGTGGTCGCCACCTATCACTACCCACCGATGAATTACTTCTGCGCCGACGGCACACGCGAACTCATCGAACTGACCGAGGCCTGGCGCGACCCGGCGATCCGCGCAGTCATTCTGACCGGCGGCATGCCCGGCAAATTCATCACCCACTACAGCGTCGAGGAGCTGCACGCGCTGGCCAGCAATCGCGACGCGCTGCGCAGCATCGGCACCGCACTGACCGAAGGCTATCACGCGATGCTGCAACGGCTGCGCGATCTTCCCAAACCGGTGATCGTGGCAATGAACGGCGATACCATGGGCGGGGGCTTCGAACTCTCCCTCGCCTGCGACATCCGCATCGGGCAGCGCGGCGATCACCGATTCGGTCTGCCCGAGACGAAGTTGGGCATCCTCCCCGGCGGCAGCGGTACGCAACGATTGGCGCGCCTCATCGGCGCCGGCCACGCCATCGAGTTCGTCTTGCGCGGTCGCATCGTCGCACCCGACGAGGCGCTTCGCCTTGGGCTGGTACATGAACTCGCCGATGATGCACTCGCCCGCGCACTCGCGATCGCCCACGAGATGGCCGCACTGCCGCCGATTGCGATCGCGCAGGCGAAGCGCGCGATCTACGAAGGCAGCAACACCGATCTCGCCGCGGGGCTCGATATTGAGGGCGCGGCCTTTCTCGAGACCATGCTCACAGACGATGCGGTGCGGGCGATGAAGACGTACATTGATTTACCGTTCGAGCAACGCCGCGCCTGGCTCGAACAACCCGCCACCAAGGGAAGGCTTACCAACTGAAGCGGGCTGCGTCACGCTCCGACCTGAACTTCTGCCATTGATTCCGGCCCCCGCTTGGCGCAATGATCCCCGGCTAACACACCAACGCCACGGGAGGTCGCAAATGCGAGTTACGCTCTCAGCACTACTCGTTCTCGGACTGCTCAGCACCGCCACCGCTCAGAACGAGCCGCCTGCTGCGGCGGCCAAGAAGAAGATTCTCTTCGGCATCCAGACCGGCCAACAGGACACCACGTACCAAGACCTGGTCGCCATCTGGAAGGAAGCCGAGGCGCTCGGCTTCGACAGCGCATGGGACTTCGATCACTTCATCCCGATCCGTGGCAACCAAGACGGTCCGTGCCTGGAAGGCTGGACGCTGCTGAGCGCGCTGGCGACGCAAACCACCAAGTTGCGTATCGGCACGTTGGTGACCGGCAACACCTACCGCAACCCGGCGCTGCTGGCGAAGATGGTGACGACGGTGGATCAGATCAGCAACGGCCGGGTCTACCTCGGCATCGGCGCCGCCTGGTTCGAACCCGATCACACGGCCTATGGCTTTCCGTTCTACACCGCCAAGGAACGCGCCGACCGCTTAGGGGAAACACTCGAAGTCATCACCAAGTTGTGGACTGCCGACCACCCGTCGTTCGCGGGCAAGTACTACACGCTCGATCACGCGCCATTCAATCCCAAACCGGTCCAGCAACCCCATCCGCCGATCGTCATCGGCGGCAAGGGGAAGAAGTGGATCATGCCGCTGGTAGCGAAGTACGCCGACGGCTGGAACGTGCCGATCGGCGTCACTCCAGTCGGCATCAAGAAGCGGATGCAGATCGTCCACGACGAGTGTCAGCGCATCGGCCGCGCCCCGTGCGACCCCGAGGTTTCGGCCTTCCTCATCCTTTACAAGATCACCGACATCCCATTCGCCGGTGCCGCTTTGGGACTCGGGGCGCGCGTCGCCGCAGGCAAAGGCGCGCAGACCGCGATGTTGGCGGGGTCGCCGCAAGACATCACCGACAAGATTCGCACCTACGTCGACGCCGGCGTCACTCACATCATCGTCCACATCGAGCCGCCGTACGATCCCGAGTTGCTGCGGCGCTTTGCCAAGGAAGTGATGCCCAATTTTCGCTGATCGCCGATCGCTGATGGCATATCGCCGGAAATCTTCGTTCTGAACTTTTGCGTTTTAGCTTTTGACTTTTGACTTCTCCGAGGAGGAAGGAATGCCTGGTCCGTTGGAGGGTATCCGAGTCGTCGAGATGGGATTTTGGGTCGCCGGCCCCGCCGCCGCCGCGATCATGGCTGATTGGGGCGCAGACGTAGTCAAAATCGAGCCGCCCGACGGCGATCCGTTTCGCGGCTTATTTACGCAAGCTGCCGGCATCGACGTGCCAATGAATCCGCCGTTCGAACTCGACAACCGCGGCAAGCGCAGCATCGCCATCGACCTGACCACATCCGAGGGCCGTACGATTGCGCGACAACTGATCGCGCGCGCCGACGTGTTCGTCTCCAACGTGCGCCTCGCCGGCCTCGAACGGATGGGACTCGACTACGACACGCTTCGCAAAGACAATCCGCGCCTCATCTACTGCAGCGTGAGCGGCTACGGCCCCGCCGGCGACGATAGCGATCGCGCGGCCTACGATGTCGGGGCGTTCTGGTCGCGCGCCGGCGTCGGACTCTCGCTGGTGCCCAAAGGCGGCGAACCGCCGCAGCAACGCGGCGCGATGGGCGATCACTTCACGGCGGTCTCGGCGGTGAGCGCGATCTGCGGCGCGCTGGTCGCACGCGCCCGCACCGGCGAGGGCCAGCTCGTCACCACCTCGCTGCTGCGCAACGGACTGTACATGCTCGGGTGGGACGCGAACATCCGCCTCCGTTTCGGTTACATCGAGTCGCCATACGATCGCTTCGGTTGCCCCAATCCGTTGGTGAACTCGTACTGTGCGGGCGACGGTCACTGGTTCTGGTTGCTGGGCTTGCAAGCCGATCGTCACTGGCCCGATCTCATCCGCGCGATCGATCGTCCGGACCTGCTCGACGACCCGCGCTTCCGCAACATCCGCGTGCGGCGCGAACACAACGCCGACTGCGTGCGCATCCTCGACAGCGTCTTCGCCACCAAACCGTTTGCCGAATGGTGCACGCGATTCGATCGGGAGAACATGTGGTGGGCTGCCGTGCAGTCGCTCGACGAAGCCGTCAACGATCCACAACTGCGCGCCAACGGAGGAATCGTGAAGGTTCCGGTCGCCGAAGGCGAGGCCGAGATGCTGGCCAGCCCCGCGGACTTCCACGGCACGCCGTGGGCACCGACGACGATGGCGCCCGAGTGCGGCCAGCACACCGAAGAGGTGCTGCTCGAGCTCGGTTACGATTGGGAAGCGATCGCGAAGCTGAAAGACGGCGGCGCGGTACCGTGAACGGAAGGGTGTTAGGTTGTTGAAGACGGAGGCGGAGCCATGATGCAGGTTCTACACGACGACGACGCGGACCTCGCCTACCTGCACGACAAGACGGTCGCCATCATCGGCTACGGCAATCAGGGCCGAGCGCAGGCATTGAACCTGCGCGACAGTGGTGTACGGGTGATCGTCGGCGCAATCCGCGACGCCACCGCCGACGAAGCGCAACGCGACGGGTTCACGGTCGTGCCCATCCCCGACGCGGTCGTGCAAGCGGATGTGCTGGCGCTGCTGATTCCCGACGAAGTGCAACGCGACGTCTACCAGCAGCAGATCGCGCCGCGTCTGCGGCCGGGGCATGTGCTCGACTTCGCACACGGCTACAACATTCACTTTGGGCTCATTCAACCACCGCAGGACATCGATGTGATCATGGTGGCGCCCCGCATGATCGGCATCAATGTGCGACAGAGTTTCGAGCACGGCCGCGGCGTGCCCGCCTACGTTGCCGTCGCGCACGACGCCTCGGGATACGCGCGGGAGATCGCCCTCGCGTGGGCAAAGGGCATCGGTGCGACCCGCGCCGGGGTGCTCGAAACTACCTTCGCGCAAGAGACCGAACTCGATCTATTCGCCGAGCAGGGTGTGTGGCCGATCATCATGCGCGATCTGTTGCTGTCGTACGAAGTGCTGGTCGAAGCCGGCTTCCCACCCGAGATGGTCGCTCTGGAATTGTACGGCTCGGGTGAAGCCGGTGAGATCTTCAAACAGATGGCGAAGGTCGGCATCATCAATCAGATGCGCCTGCACTCGCACACCAGCCAGTACGGCACACTGTCGCGCGGCCCGCGCATGTTGCCCGACGAGACCCGCCAGCGCCTGCGTGATGCACTCGCGGAGATCCGCTCGGGGCGCTTCGCGGAGGAATGGACGCAAGAGCAGGCCGCGGGTTACCCACGCTTCGAGCGTTTGCGCGCCGAAGCACAGCAACATCCGATCAATGTGTCCGAACGGCTTGCGCAAGCGATGCTGAAGCGCACCGGCCTGCCGGAAACCTAGATAGGCTCGCAAGATAGGACGTGACCGAGTCGGTTTGTAGCGCGCGCTGATCGACTCTCACAATCACGCCGTCACGATTGACAGACTGCTGTCGCCAGGTGCAAAGAGCAACCAACGGATGCATCGGCTGCACACCAAAGTCGCCCTCATCACCGGGGCCGCCGCCGGCATCGGTGCCGCCACCGCCGAGCTGTTCGCGGAGGAAGGCGCCAAGGTTGTACTCCTCGACATCGATCCGGCCGGCGAAGCGGTCGCAGAACGGCT
>JBGOUW010000220.1:0-7916 GCA_041477755.1 Binatia bacterium | reverse complement strand
GTGTTGGGTCACCTCCATCTGCCGTCCGGCTTGCACCGTTTTCTGCCGGCGATTCTCGGCGTGCGCGCGCAGAAGGTTGCGGAGGTGCCTGTGCACGATCGCCGGCGTCAACACGGCGCGTCGCACTACGGCCTCGGCCGAACCGTGATCGTGCTACGCGACGTGCTGGCGCTGCGCTTCATCCTCACGCATCCAAAGCTGTTCGAGGCGGCCTTCGGAGTGCTGACGTTCGTCGCGGCGGGTGTCGCGACGATTGCAGTCCGGCAAGCGGCGTCCGGCGGTGCGTTGATTGCGCTGCTGTTGGCCTTTGTCGCTCTGACAAACTGGTGGAACCTGCGCCGCTTCAACCGCGCGCAGCGCGTTGGTGTCTACCGAGTTCGTCGCGAGTACGCCCGTGAAGCGATATGAACGGATTCACCGCAGAGCGCGCCGAGCCATTGATCTGCGCGTTCTTGGCGGCGAGATGTCTGTCACCCCAGGCTAACCTCAACATGACAATAGGAGTTCACCACGAAGTTACCATGTGTCCGGTTGGAATGAGATGAAAGGGATGGGAGCCTCACCTTGTGCACGCGGGACACGCGGAGCGTGGCCGCAAAATTGTTGCACGAAAAGGAGAGACTCCCATGAGGACGGTAGTGCAGCAACCCGAGGCGGGTCAAGAGGTCTGGATTGCGATCGATGTGGCGCGCTCGAAGTGGGCGTTCAATGTGCGCTGGGGCGGAGTGGAGCACCGACGGCTGAGCACGGCGGGAGCGCTCGAGCATCTGGACTCGTTGGTGCAGGCGTACGCGGGCTGCCAGGTGCATGTCGCGTACGAGGCGTGCGGGTTTGGGTACGAGATTGCGTGGTGGTGCCAGGCGCGAGAGATCGCCGTGACGGTCATCCCTCCCAGTACCTTGGAACGCACCCCGGGGGCGCACGTGAAGACCGATCGAGTGGATGCGGCGGCGCTGAACCTCAAGCACGAGAAGGGGCTCTTGAAGTGTGTCCACATTCCGACCCGCACCGCGCACGCGCAGCGGCAACTGTCGCGCACCTACGGGCAAGTGCTCACGGACCGCAAGCGGGCGCAGATGCGCCTGCGCAGCTTGATGCAGGAGCACGGGCGCTTGGGTCCCGTGCCGAGCGCGGGCTGGGCGCGCTACGAGGGGTGGCTGCGGCGCCAGGAGATGCCGGAACCGGTGACGGTGTGCATCGCGCAGTTGCTGGCCGCGCGCGCGGGGGCGGCGCAGGCCACGCGGCGGGTGCGGACGGCATTGCGGCACCTGGCGCGGCAGCCCGCGTACCAACCGGTGGTGCAGCGCCTGAGCCAACAGGCCGGCGTGGGCTGGTTTACGGCGCTGCGCTTGCAGCTGGAGCTCGGCGACATTCGGCGCTTCACGACGGCGGACGCGTTTGTCCACTACTTGGGGCTGACCCCCAGCGAGTACAGCTCGGGCGAGACGGTCCATCGGGGGCAGATCCTCAAGTGCGGCCCGGGTGTGGTGCGCGGCTGGCTGTTGCAGTGTGCGTGGGCCGCGGCCACGGGAAAACATCCCGATCCGGAGTTGGTTGCGTGCTACCACCGCCTGGTGGGCCGAGCGGGCAAGAAGCGGGCGATCGTCGCCGTGGCGCGGCGGCTGGCGCGACGTCTGCGGGCGCGCTGGCTAGACGAACTCGACAAGCCCAACCTGGGCACGGAGGCCGCCGCGCAGAAGGCGGCATAGGGCCGCGGGTCAGTGGGCGTGAATCTCCAGCGGCTCGGCTGCCCCGAATCGAGTGCCTGCGCGTCGTGCCTGAGTGTCCGGCGTTGTCCGGCACGTCACAAAGTTTGGCAGCGCTCGATCCGAGTGACTTGTTCCGGGGCACCGCCCGATCGACGAATGATAACTGGGTGACCGTTCCGTTGAGGACGCGCACGAATGGCAGAGTCGCCGACCGTGGAAGGTTCACAGGGATCCACTCACCAACGACAGTGGCCAGGTGCTGCTGCGCGCGGACCGCCTGCCCGCCGCGGTCCGGAAATTCGCTATGGCTCTCATCTCACACATTGACACACCGAACCATGGCAGGCACGAAGCACACCAATAGCAAGGCCAAGGGCCTTGTTCCGAGCCAATCATAAGATTCATTCTTCACACAAGCTCCCTGGAAGTCCGCCCGGCACCCTTCGTGGCCTTCGTGTTCTTCGTGGTGAACCTGCTCTTCTTTGCGCCTTGGCGCGAGAAGAAGCTTTGAAGGATACTCAGAGCAGATCGAGAAACTCCAGCAGCGCCCGCCGCACCTCATCGCGCACCGCTTCGGGCACCGGACCGAGATCACGCCGGAACATTTCGTTGTCCCACGCCAAGATCTGGTCGACGAGAATGTCGCTGTCGCGGGTCAGCCCGCAGACGCCGACCGGAATGCGCACGCGAAGTGGGAAGGCATCCTCGCGAACGACCTTGGTCGTCAGCGGCAGCACCACGGTGCTCGGCAACCCGGATTCTCCAAACTCCGCCGGTTGGATGGCGAGGCAGGGGCGCTGCTTGCCGGGCTTGGTCCCGACTCGGGGATCGAGCGCTACGACGTAGACGTGCCAGCGCTCTGGAACGCGCGGCATCAACCGAGCCGGCGCAGGCGGCTGTGCGGGCGGAAGTCGCGCAGCGCGGCGCGGCTCTCACGGGCGACCACTCCGACGGCTTTGCGCCACTGCGCGACGCGCTCCACGCGCTCGGCGTCATGTTCGAGCAGATCAAGCGCCGAGCGCACGATGTCGATCTTCGTGCGCGCGCCGAGGCGCTTCTTGAGCGATTCGATACGCTCGGCGTCGGCTTCTTGCAGCATGAGGGGCTTTCCCATCGATCAGGCTCCTTCTTCGATTCACCTGCGGCTATATCCCAGACTATACTCAGCCCGAATCGCGCGAGCAACGACTTTGGCGGCTATTTCGTCTTCCGAGCGTCAACCCTTTGCGTGCTTGGCGCCTTGGCGCGAGTCATGTCCGTCTTCGGGGGCTGAGCGACGATGACCCTCCAGTACACCCCGGTGATCCTGCCGTATCTGCTGAGCGTCTTCCTCACGGGCGGGCTCAGTCTTTATGCGTGGTGGCATCGTCGCGGGCGCGCGGGCGTGCTGACCTTCGCGCTCTTCGGCTTTTCCGCTGCGTTCTTCGCGCTGCGTGAAGCGCTGATATGGGCAAGCGCCGATCTGAGCTGGCAGTACTTCTGGCTGCGGTTGGGCCGGCCGAGTGCCGAAGCTATTCCGCTCCTGTGGCTCGCGTTCGTTGTCCAGTATATCGGAGCGTCGCTGAATCGGCGGAGACTGACCCTCCTATCCGTGGTCCCGGTCGCTGCTGGCCTGCTGGCGTGGACGAACCAGGTTCACCACCTGATCTGGTCAGGCGTGAGCCAATCGGATTGGCACGGACTGGCGGGTCTCGATGTACAGCGCGGTTCGTTGTGGCTTCCGCTCCTCCTCTATCAGTGGGCTCAGATGCTCACCGGGGCGGCGCTTGTCGTCGCGGCGTTGGTGCGGGCGCCGGAGCGGTATCGCGACCAGGCGGTGCCGTTGCTGGTCGCGATCGCGATCCCGCTAGCAGCGGCCATCTTCTACGCGGTGCGTCCGTCGCCACTGGATCCAAGTCCGCTGGCGCTGGCAATCAGCGCAGCGGCCTTCGCCTGGGCCATCTTTCGCCACGGGATGCTCGACATGATCCCGGCGGCGCGCCACACGATCATCGAGAACATGAGCGACGCAATGGTGGTGCTCGATCAGAGCGACCGCGTCGTTGATCTCAATCCGGCGGCGAAGCGCATCATCGGACCTTCGGGGGGCACGGCGATCGGGACGCCGATCACGGAGGTAGTGCCGGCATGGGCTGAGGTGCTGCGTGCGGACGGCGACGGCGCGGCGGTGCGCGAGGCAGAAGTTGCCTTCGATGGCCGCGACTACGAGCTGCGCATCTCCGCCGTGCAGGGCAACGACGGTGCGGTCACCGGCCGCGTCGTCCTGCTGCACGACATCACCGAGCAGAAGCAGGCGCGCGAGGCGCTGCGCCAGACCGAAGAGACCGCGGAGCTGATCCTGGAGAACATCGAAGACGGCTACTACGAGATCGATCTGCGCGGGACCTTCACGAAGATCACCGACGCCACCGCGAAGGCCATCGGGCTGCCGCGGGCGCAAGTGCTCGGCGCCAACTTCGCGCAGCTCACGGACGACGCGACCGCGAAGCGATTGCTCGGCATCTATGGCGAGGTGTTTCGGACGGGCACGGCACTCAGACAACTGGAGTATGACATCACCACGCTCGACGGCAGCACGAAGCACCTGGAAGCGTCGGTGTCGTTGATCCGCAATGCGACAGGCGCGCCGATCGGCTTCCGCGGCATCGTGCGCGACACCACCGAGCGCAAGCGTGCCGAAGAGGAACTGGAGCAAGCCAAACGCGCCGCCGAAGAAGCGAGCCAGGCGAAGGGGGCGTTCCTGGCCACGGTGAGCCATGAGCTGCGCACACCGCTGACCTCCGTGCTGGGGTTCGCCAAGCTGATCAAGCGGCGGCTCGGAGAGACGATCCGCCCGGCGGCGGCGACGGCCGACCAAAAGGTGCAGCGGGCGCTGGCGCAGGTGAGCGAGAACGTCGACATCATCGTGACCGAAGGTGAACGGCTCACTACCTTGATCAACGAGGTGTTGGACCTGGCCAAGATCGAGTCGGGCAAGGTCGAGTGGCACATGCAGCCGGTGGTGGTGGGTGAGATCGTCGATCGCGCCATCGCCGCCACGACGTCGCTGAGCGAAGCGAAGGGGTTGGCGGTTCAGACTGAGATCGAGAACGCGTTGGCCTCCGTCATCGGTGACCCGGACCGCTTGATCCAAGTGGTCATCAACCTGCTGTCGAACGCCATCAAGTTCACCGAGCATGGCGCCATCACCTGCCGCGCGCACCGCACGGATGGCGCCATCGAGGTCAGCGTCACCGACACCGGAACGGGCATCGCCGCAGAAGACCAGGGCAAGGTCTTCGAGCAATTCGTCCAAGTCGGCGACACGCTCACCGGCAAACCTACTGGCACCGGACTCGGCCTGCCGATTTGCAGGCAGATCGTCGAGTATCACGGCGGCCGCATCTGGGTGGAGAGCGAGCTGGGCCGCGGGAGCACCTTCGCGTTCACGCTGCCCATCGAGCGCGTGGCAGCCGAAGAGCACGCCACACTGGCAGCGCCGCGGCGCGTCGAGTTGGGCCTACTGGTCGAGCAACTGCGGCAACGCATCGCCACCCTCGAACCGATCAACGGCGAAGCCCGCAGTGTGCTCATCGTCGACGACGACCCGAGCATCCGCTCGCTACTGCGCCAGGAGCTGGAAGCATCGGGGCACCACGTGCGCGAGGCGCGCACGGGCGAGGAAGCGCTAGCGGCCGTGAAGCAGCAACGTCCCGGTCTGATCATCCTCGACGTGATCATGCCGGGCCTGAGCGGCTTCGACGTCGCCGCGGCGCTGCGCACCGATCCGCAGACGCTGAACATCCCGGTCATCATTCTATCGGTCGTTCACGATCGTGAACGCGGGCTGCGGTTGGGTGTGGAGCAGTACTTCACCAAACCCGTGAGCACCGAGGCGTTGCTGCACGAAGTCGACGCCCTCCTGGCGCGCGGACCTGCCGAAAAGAAGGTGTTGGTGGTGGACGAAGATGCGGCCACGGTGCGGACCCTCAGCGACGCATTGCAGGCTCAAGGGTACCGGGTGACGAGCGCTGCCAGCGGGCCCGACGGCATTGCGCGGGCGCTGGCGGATCAACCCGACCTGGTGTTAGTGCGCGCGCACCTGGCGGAGCAGCACAGCGTCGTGCAGACGGTACGGTCGCACAAGGAGACGGAGGCGGTCTCGTTCCTCCTGTTCGAGTGACGCCGTGAGACCGGGACGCAACGAGCGAGGCTAAATCCAATGGTGGTTCAGTACACGCCCTTGATCCTTCCGCTGCTGCTTGCCGCTGGGGTTACCGGTGCGCTCGGCGTCTATGCCTGGCGACATCGTCGTGGCCACGGTGGGGTCGTGCCCTTCGCGTTGCTGATGTTCGGCACGACATGGTGGACGATCTGCGGTACCTTGCAGTGGGCGAGCGCGAACCTCGCGGCGCAGTACCTGTGGCTCCGGTGCTCGTGGCTCGCAATCCCCGCAGTGCCAGTGGTGTGGCTGACGTTCGCAGTGGACTACACGCGCCGTCGCCGGCTGGATCGGCGCACCATCGCGCTCCTGTGTGTGATCCCGGCGATCTCGACGGTGCTAGCCTTGACGAACGACTGGCACCATTTGCTATGGCGCAGCGTGGAGTCAGCGGGCGGCGGGATCTCTGTGTTTAGGCTCAGCGCACTGCACGGCCCGTGGTACGTCTATCACCTGGCGTATTCCTATCTCTTGATGCTCGTCGGTACCGTGCTGATCCTGTCGGCGCTGGTACGCTCGCCCGAGCGCTACCGCGGACAGGCCACGGGGTTGATCGTGGCGGTGGTGGCGCCCTGGGCGATGAACGTGGTCTTCCAGACGGGCCTCGTCTCCACCGGGAACATAGACCCGACACCCTTCGCCTTCACAATCACCGGGGCGGCGATGGCGTGGAGCATCTTTCGCTACCGCCTGTTGAACATCGTGCCGCTGGCACACGACGCGGTGGTTCGCAGCTTGCGCGATCCGGTGATCGTCCTCGACGCACGCCAGCACGTCGCCGACATCAACCCATCGGCGGCGCGTTTGCTCGGACGCACTGTGGACGAAGTCGTCGACGAGCTCGGCAAGACCGTCCTCTTTGCGTGGCCGGACGTCGTCGCCCAACTCACCGGTGGGACCGATGGGGAAACCGAGGTGAGCCTGCCCTCCGATGGTTCATCGCGTCCCTACACACTGCGGCTGTCGACGTTGCTGGACCGCAGCGGCCGTCCCAGCGGCCGGCTCCTGCACCTGCAGGACATTGAGAAACACAAGCAGACCGAAGCCGCCCTGCACGAAACCGAGGAAAGCTTCTACGCCATCGTCGAGAGTATGCGCGCCGATGCGTACTTCGAGTCGAGCCGCGCCGGCATCATCACCTACGCGAACCAAGCGTTCTGCGACGCGATCGGATACCCGAAGGGTGAAGTCGTCGGGGCGCACTTCGCGAAGTTCATTGCGCCGGAGTCGGCCGAGGCGCTGGCGCAGTATTTTCGATCCGCCTACCACGGCGACGCGCCGCAGCAGCCGCTCGAGTACCAATTTCACCGCCGCGACGGCAGCCTCGGGGTGGGTGAGGTGACGATTTCGCTGGTGCAAGTCAAAGACGGACAACCGGTCGGGGCGCGCGGCATTGTACGCGACGTCACCGAGCGCACGCGCGCCGCGGAGGCGTTGCACAAGGCCAAGGAGGCCGCCGAGGAGGCGAGCCAGGCGAAGAGTACGTTCCTCACCAACGTCAGCCACGAACTGCGCACGCCGCTCACATCGGTGCTGGGTTTCGCCAAGGTCATTCAGAAGCGATTCGCCGAGCAGGTTGTTCCGCATGTGGACGTGCAAGACCCCAAGACCGCGCGCGCCGTGCGCCAAGTGACGGAGAACCTCGCTGTCGTTGTGACCGAGGGCGAGCGGCTGACGAGACTGATCAACGACGTGATCGATCTGTCGAAGATCGAGTCGGGCCAGGCGGAATGGCAGCGGCGGCCAGTAGTGGTGGCTGAACTGATCGAGCGCGCCCGCGCCGCGATCGCTCCAGCCAGCGAGCAAAAGGGCTTACGGCTGACGATCGATGTCGAGCCGGCGCTGCCGAACCTCGTGGGCGACTCTGAGCGACTGATCCAGGCGCTGATCAAACTGCTCTCCAACGCCGTTAAGTTCACCGACCGCGGCGGATCAATCACCTGCGCTGCACGCCTCGCCGGCAACGAGGTGATGCTGAGTGTCATCGACACGGGTATCGGCATTGC
>JBGOUW010000239.1:0-7462 GCA_041477755.1 Binatia bacterium | reverse complement strand
GTAGAAGCCGAAGGCTTCGTATCGAAGGGCGGCGTATCGAGGGGCGCCTTGTTGGGAAGCCGGCAAACGGCGGCGCGCCCGAGGCACGCCGCTACTTCGTGGTGGCGTAGCAGATCGCGTCGCGCGGTTCGGGGCTGAGGTTGGGATGGACGACGGCGCGGCGCAGGATGCCTTCCCGCAGCATGCCCGTCTTCTCCAGCACGCGTGCCGAGGCCGAGTTGTCGATGTCGCACGTGGCCCACACGCGACAGATGCCGGGCAGGGCGAAGGCGGCGTCGATGACCGCACGCACGGTCTCGGTCATGTAGCCTTTGTTCCACTCGGCCCGCGCGAGCACGTAGCCGATCTCAGCGGCGTGCTCCGCCATCCGCAGGTCGATCATGCCGATCGGATCTGAACTGCCGAGGAGGGTGATGACCCAAGGGAACTGCGCGCCGGCGCTCCAGGCCGCCACCGAGCGGCGACAGAAATCCTCGACCTCGTCCATCGATTGCTTGGGGGTCCAGACGAGGTAGCGCGTGACCTCCGGATCGCGCGCGTAGGCGCGGAAGATCGCCGCTGCATCGTCAAGGCGCGGCAACCGCAGCAGGAGGCGTGCGGTGCGAATGAGATCAGGTGGGCGAGTCGTCGTGACGCTGGCAATCACGGCGTCGGCTTCGATCTCCACCAGAATCTCGGGTGAGATGAGGCGGCGCACTTCGATCATGCTGGTGGCGGGTCGAATGCTGCCGAACACTTCGCTGTGGGCACGGCCGATGTTTTCCCAGTCGTCAATGTTGACCACGTACATGCGGGTCCGGACGACGTCGGTGAGGCGCGCGCCGGCGCGCAGCAACGCCGACTCGATGTTCTTGAGGGTCTGCACTGTCTGTGCGTACGGATCCCCGACGCCGACGATCCCGCCGTCGGCGTCGGTTGCGGTGGTACCGGACACGTGGACGCAGTCACCCACGCGCACCGCGCGCGAATAGCCTACGATGGGCTCCCACGGCGTACCGGTGGCGATGTTGTGGCGTGGCACTTTGGATCCTACTGCGCTGCCAGCAAGACGTAGTAGTGATCGAGATGGAGTGCGCCCTCGACCTCGACCAGATTGAGCGCGGCGCGTTGCGGCTCAGTCAGCTGTGCCAGCAGCGCATCAATCCGCCGGACACTCGTCGGCGAAACCCCGGCCGTGAGCGCGCTCAGTGGACGATGCTTGCGGTACGGTTCGACCACGTCGACGGTGAAGTCGGCCGCGGCGAGCATCTGCTGCCACTCACTGACGCGATACTCGCGGACGTGCGACTCGTCGTGGTAGCGATCGAGCTGGTTCATGCACGCATCGACGAAATTGTCTTCGGGTACGCTGCGGTCGTCGATGACCAGGCGGCCGCCGCGGCGGAGCACGCGGCGCATCTCGCGCAGCGCCCGCGCGATGTCGGAAAAATGATGCGCCGCGCGGCGGCAGGTGACCAGATCGAAGGAGCCGTCGTCGAAGGGGAGGTGGTGAACATCGGCCGGACGGAAGCTGACGTTGGTGATGGAGCGTTGCGCCCGCAGCATGGCGGCTTCGGCGAGCATCTCCGGCGTCAGGTCGGTGCCGATTACCGAGCGCACATGCGGCGCCAGCGCGAAGGCGGTGTGACCGGTACCGGTGGCGATGTCCAATGCTGTCCATTCTGGCTGTGGGGCGCTCAGCTCGACGACGCGGGCGAGGACGTGCGGGTCGGTGTGGGACGCGCTGGTGGTATAGAGCGCAGCGCGTTCGCCGAAGATTCGCTGCGCAGCTTGTTCGTGGGTCTCCATCGGATTCGTCGCTCCCTCCGTCGAACGAGTTGCACGATACTCTGCCATAGACGCAGCGCAAACGCGCGTCGGAGTCCACGTCCGTGACAACAGATGCGGGCGTTTTGATGCTCGCGCAACGCAAGGTGGCCTTTTGCTGCTCGCCAATGATCGCTAGCATGCGAACCGCGGTGACAATGCGGTGAGGATGAGAATGGGCGGGGTGGAGTTTGTAGACAAGAAGAAGCGACCGATACGCCGGCGGCGCCGGCGCAGGCGGCGCGGCGGCTGGCAGTCGTTGCTACGCAACGCAATCGAAGCCGTTGCATTGCTGGGCGCTGGGCTGATCGGCGTGATCGCAGCGGTTGGGCGCGCGGCTGATCGATTCACGGGCAGTGGCGTGTGGACGCACTTGCTACCCTTTGCGGGGGCCGTGTTGCTGCTCGCGGTGGGGATGGCCCTGGTGCTCGGCGCTTGGCTGGTAGTTCGCGCTTGGCTGGCGCGGTGGTTCACTCCTGCGCCGTTGATTCTCGCGTTCGTGGTTGCGGGCGGTGCCGGATGGTTCGCAACGCAACCGACCTTCGATCTGGAACTCGTCCACCTGCGTACGCTGATCGGAGGCAGTGCGGAGGCCGAGCGGCGGGCGATCGCACATCAGGTTTTCGCTACCTATCGCCGTGCCGATCGGGCAGAGGTGCAGCGCATGCTGGAACGATCGCGCGCCTATGAGGGCATCGTCCATGCTGCTGCGGAGGCCTTTGGGATCGATCCGGATGTGTTGATCGGCCTCGGCGCAACTGAGTCGTCGTTCGAACCGCGCGACAGCGCGGATGGCGGACGCGGTCTGTTTCAGATCACTGCGGTGCCGGAGGACGCGAGCCGCGACGTGCAGCGACGTCTCGGCGTGACGCAGATCGACTTGCACGATGCGCGGCAGAACGCCTGGGTCGCTGCCGCCACCATGCGGCGCTACCTCGACGACATGCGGGGCGATCTCTTCCTCGGCCTGCTGGCGTACAACATTGGTCCGCACAACGGCGGCTTGCGTGCGATCATGGAGCAGTACGGCGCGCGCGACTTCGTCACCATTCAGCCGTACCTGCAGCATCTGCCGCGCGACTACCCGGTGCGCGTGCTGGCCAACGCGCTGGCGGCGCGCGTGTGGCGCCGCGAAGGACGCTTGCCGGCGTATGAAGAAGGCGACAACGCCGCGCGGATTCAGCAGCTCGGCATTCCGGGATTGGAATCAATCGCGATCAGCGGTCGCTGATGCCCGCTACCGGCCCGTTGAAAACCCACATGCTTCGAGACGCGCCTGTCGCCGCTCCTCAGCATGAGTGGTGTTCCCATTCTGCCGCAACACTTTCCCGCTTGTCCTGAGGAGGCGCGAAGCGCCGTCTCGAAGCCTGTCCTGAGCCCGTCGAAGGGGGCGTCGCACTCTTTCAACAGGTTGCTACAGGTTCTCGATCGTGACGGATTCGATCGGATCGGCGAGAACGAACTGAAACACACGAGCATAAAAGTACAGCTCGGCCTCGAGCGCGCGCTTGATGTGCTCGGCCCGGCGGAAGCCGTGGCCTTCGCCGACAAATGGCACATAGGCGACGGGCAGATGCTTGGCGCGTAGGGCAGCCACCATCGCTTCGGCTTGATTGGGCGGCACGACTCTGTCGTCGAGCCCTTGGAAGAAGATCACGGGACAAGACAGACGATCGGTGAAGTGAATCGGCGAACGGGCGCGGTAGAGATCGCGGCGGCCAGGGTAGGGACCAATCAATCGCTCTTCGTAGCGCGACTCGAACTTGTGGGTATCGTGCGCCAGCGCTTCGAGATCACCGATGCCGTAGTAGCTCGCACCCGCCTTGAACAGGTCGCGGAACGTCAGCGCGCACAGCGTAGTGTAGCCGCCGGCACTGCTGCCGCGAATGGCGAGGCGATCGGGATCGACGAGACCGTGCTCGATCAGGTTGCGCGCGCCGTTGACGCAATCGTCGACATCGACCACGCCCCATTGGCCATCGAGTCGCTGGCGATAGGCGCGCCCGTAGCCGGTGCTGCCGCCGTAGTTGACGTCGAGCACCGCCAGACCGCGGCTGGTCCAGTATTGAACGGAGAGATTGAGGGCGGTCGACGCCGCTCCGGTCGGTCCCCCGTGACTAATGACCAGCAGCGGCGGCTGTTCGCCGTCGGGCGCCGTGTAGTCGCGATTGCGCGGCGCATAGAAAAAGGCGTGGGCAGTCTCACCGTTGGTGGTTGCAAACGTAGTGGGCTGCGGCGATGCGAAGTAGGCCGCATCGACATCGACGGTGCTGGCGCGGCGGATGATCTCGCGCCGACCGGTGGCGAGATCGAGGCGCACGATCGACAACGGTTCCGTCGGCGAGCCGCCGCAGAACACCGTATGCTGCCGGGCGACCCCTGCAGTATGGACCGAGCTGATCTCCGTGTATGGCAACGCGATCGGCGTAAGCTCGTGCGAACGCGTGTCGAGCCGGGCCAAATGCCAGCGACCTTCCTGCGCATAGCTGCAGATGATGTGCGTGGCCGATTGAAAGGCGTACGTCGACTGTCCGAAGATCCATTGCGGTCGACCGAACTCCGCAGCCATGTCGCAGAGCGGCTCGATGTCGCCGCCATTCCATCGGTAGAGGTTCCACCACCCGCTGCGGTCGGAAACGAAATGGAGCGTGCCGTCGGGTGACCACTGCGGTTGGAAGATCGATTCATCGACACTGCCGGCGATGCGGTGCGCTTGATGCAGCGCGCCATCGCGAGCGATCTCTGCCAGCCATAGCTCTGTGCCATCCCACGGCATGTTGGGATGGTTCCACGTCAGCCACGCCAGGCGGGCGCCATCGGGGCTCAGTCGCGGCGCCGCATAGAAATCATTGCCGGCCGTGAGCAGCGTCGGCGGCGTTCGCCCCGCGCTGTCGATACTGACCAGTGCGTTGATCGCTTCATGTCCGACGAGCGAGTGATCTTCGCGCACGCAGATGAGACGCGCGCGCTGGCGATCGAGCACGGCGTTGGCGTAGCGGAACGCACCGTTAGGTGTGATCGGTCGCGGGGCCTGTCCGTGATCCTGACGGTAGAGGCGCTGGTCACTGAAGTTTGCGAAGAACGTCACCCCGTCGGCGACCGTAAAAGCGCCGCCTCCGTACTCGTGAACCCGGGTGCGCGCATTGAACGGAGGTGGAGTGACGTCGGCAATGATGCCGTCGGGTGTGCGGCGGACGATCACCGAACGTCCGCCCTCGGTCGGTCGCAGCTCGGTCCAGTAAATGTCGTCGGCATCGACTGCGATCTGGCCGAGAGCGATCGTGCTCGCGACGATCACATCGGCGGTGATCGGCGATTGCCATGAACCGTAGGGAGCGCTGCGAGGCTGGAACGCTTGCGAGGACACGTGAATGGGTTTACTGCGCGGTCGAGCCGCCGTCGACCACGAACACACCGCCGGTGGCGAACGAGGAATCGTCGCAGGCAAGGAACAGCGCCATATTGGCCAGCTCCTCGGGCCGGGCCAGTCGCTCCATTGGATTGCTGCGCGAGATCGCGGCGCGGTGCGCCGGCGGCACCATTTCGAGGATCGGCGTGTCGACGCCGCCGGGGGCGATGCAGTTCACGCGCACGTTGTGTTTGGCGTACTCGAGCGCGGCGACCTTGGTGAGCTGAATCACGCCACCTTTCGAGGCGCTGTAGCCGGCGTAACCGCGGGCGCCAATCATGCCGGCGACAGATGCGGTGTTGATCACCGTGCCCCCGCCGCTCTTGAGCATCGCCGCGATGCCGTACTTCATGCCGAGGAACACGCCCTTAAGGTTGACCGCGATTACGCGGTCGAAGTTCTCCTCGGTGTAGTCGGCGAACGCCGCGAATGGGCCACCAATGCCGGCGTTGTTGAACAGCACATCGAGTCGCCCGAACTTGGTGACGGTGTGTGCGATCATCGCCTGCACCGACTCCGCGCGGCTGACATCGACGGTGACGGCGGTGGCATGGCCGCCCGACTGACTGATGATTGCGACCGTTTCGTCGGCGCCTGCGCGATTGACGTCGGCGACTACCACCTGCGCCCCTTCACGCACGAACAGCACCGCTGACGCGCGGCCGATACCGGAGCCGGCGCCAGTGATGATCGCGATTTTGTTCGCCAGCTTGCCCATCCAACGACTCTCCGCGTCTCGCAGCGGTGTCTAGCGTAACTGCGACGAACCCACCAGCCCGCATGTCCGACGATGCACGACTCACGGCTCACGATGGGTTTGCGAGCCCGGAAGGCCGATGGTAATCGTCTGAGCAATGGCCAGCGCGAGCAACTACGCGGCTGAGCGGCGGCGCATGGTGAGCGAGCAAATCGCCGCGCGCGGTATCCACGACGCGCGTGTACTGGCCGCGCTGGAGCGCGTGCCCCGGCATTGCTTCGTGCCGCTGGCGCAGCGAGCCCACGCATACGAGGACCATCCCCTACCCATCGGCCACAGTCAGACAATCTCGCAGCCGTACATGGTGGCGCTGATGACCGACGTGGTCCGGCCGCAAACCGGCGATCGCGTGCTCGAGGTTGGAACGGGTTCCGGCTACCAAGCTGCGGTGTTGGCGGAACTGGGTGCGGAGGTCTTCACGATCGAACGGCACGCCGAATTGAGTCTGGCTGCGAAAGAGGCGTTGTTGGCGCTTGGCTACGGCGAGCGCGTCCACTTGCGCGTGGGCGACGGCGAACAGGGCTGGCCCGAAGCGGCGCCGTTCAACGCGATCGTTGTAACCGCGGCGGCGCGCCGGGTTCCGCGCGGGCTGCTGCTGCAGCTCGAAACCGCCGGCTGTCTGGTGTTGCCCTTGGGCGAGGTCGAGTTGCAGGGCCTCGCGCGGATCCGGCGCGGTGCGACCGGGTGGGAGGAAGAGTACTTCGGCGAGTGCCGCTTCGTGCGGCTCGTGGGCGTCGACGGATGGGACGAATCGTAGCGCGCGGGTGAATCGCGCGGCGCGAATGCGCCGGCTGAGGAGCACGCGCCTGAAGTGGTGGGTGTGGCTGACGGGGAACGGCAACGCAGGCTGTGGGTCGTAGTGGTGCTGGTGGTGCTGGCAACCGCGTGCGGCCATAAGGTCTATCATCGGGTCCGCCCCGGCGACACGCTCTCTCGTATCAGCAAGGCGTACGGTGTGGGGGTGCAGCGCATCGCGCGCGCCAACCACGTGCGCGATCCCGCACGCATCGAAGTTGGGCAGCGCCTGTTGATCCCCGGCGCGACGCGCGAGCTGCCCGTGGACGTGATCACCCCGCGCGATATCAACGCGACGGCCCCGCATCACGGTGAGTTCCCGCGCAGCGATGGCCGGCGGCCATTCAGTTGGCCAATCGACGCCGGTACCGTGAGTTCCGGATTCGGGCCGCGCGGAAAGCATTTTCACGACGGCATCGACATCGCGGCGCCTATCGGCACGGTGGTGTTTGCCGCCGCCGATGGCGAGGTGATCTACGCCGACAAACTGTCGGGCTACGGCAACGTGCTCATCATTCGCCACGCCGATGGCTACGCGACCGTGTACGCACACAACCGCGAGAATCGCGCGCGCGAGGGTGCGCGCGTGCGGCGCGGCCAACTGATCGCGACCGTCGGCGACAGCGGGCACACCACCGGCCCGAATCTCCACTTCGAGGTCCGCCAGGACAATATCGCGCGCAACCCGATCTACT
>JBGOUW010000028.1:0-17583 GCA_041477755.1 Binatia bacterium | reverse complement strand
GTCCGCATCCGCTTCTTGTCGACCGTCGGTGACTTCGAAGACGGCGCGCTCGCGCTCACCGATCGCGACGGACTCGCTAGTGTTCCGCTGACGATTCCGGCCGGAACGCCGTTGGGCAGCGCGACCATCGAGGCCTTCGGCGGTGGCATCCCGAATGGGCTTGGTCCGGTCAAGATCCTCAGCATCGTGAATCAGACCGGGCCAGTAAGCCCGGCTGGAACGCCGCAGAGCGTGACGTTCGTGGGTGCGTCGCCCGACACTATCGGCGTAAAGGATTCCGGTTTCCCGCAGCAATCGGTGGTGGCCTTCAAAGTCATCGATAGCCAGGGCACGCCGCTCAGCGGGGTGTCGGTGCACTTCAGCATCACCCACCTCGGTGGTGAGACCGTTACACCGATCGAGGCCACGACCGACGCCTTTGGTATCGCGCAGACCTCGATCATCAGCGGCACGCGTGCCGCACCAATTCGCATCACGGCGTCAGTGGACCGCGACAACAATGGGTCGATCGATCTGGTCACGCAGTCGGACGCGGTGAGCGTCATGGGCGCGCCGCCGACATTCAACCGCTTTAGCTTGGCCGCGCAGTTCCTCAACGTCGCGGGCCGCGTCTTCTTCGGCTACGAAGACGTTATCACCGCGTTCCTCAATGATCGGTTCGGTAACCCGGTGCCGCCGGGCACTGCGGTGAATTTCTACACCAACGGTGCCAGCGTCGGGAACGTGCTACCGACCAACAGCACGGGCCGCGCGGAAGGCACCCTGATCTCCGAAGGTAAGATCGAGGGCATTCCGCCGACCGGCATCGTTACCACTCTGGCCGTGACCCGCGGCGAGGAACCCTTCGTCGATACCAACGGCAACGGCGTGTACGATCTCGGGGAACCGTTTACGGATGTTCCCGAACCGTTCATCGATTTCAATGGCAACGGCCGCTTTGACGCGCCGGAACAGTTTACCGACACGAACGGCAACGGCCGTTACGACAATGGCGAGCCGTTCACCGACAGCAACGGCAACGGCCAGTACGACGACAACCGCTTCGAGATGTTCATCGACGTGAATGACAACGGCGTCTGGGACGTAGGCCAGAGTCCGGGCGTGTGGCAGAGTGATGCGCTGATCTTCGCGGACTTCGACGTGACATTTTCTGCCCGCACGGACGCCGTGCTCACGCCGACGTCCTTTTCCATCGTCGACGGTGGGAGCCAAGCCTTCTCGCTCCTGGTGGGAGACTTCACGCACAACCCGCTGGTCGGTGGGTCCAGCATCAATATTTCAATCGTCGGCGCGGATGCGCGGCTAATCGGTATTCAGCCGGCGACCATCCTTCCCGACGCGGAGTCTTTCAACGCGCTCATCCACAATCTCAACCAGTTCGACTTCCAAGTCGTCGACAACAACCCGGGTAAACGAACCGCACCGCAGCCGGTCACCGTGAACGTGAACATCGTCTCCCCGGTCACCAACACCGCTCCGGGAGGCAATGAGAATGTCTTCCTCACCGCCAACGGTGTGCTCGAAGCAGTGGCGACGGCGGTGCCCACGCCGACTCCAACCGTCACGCCGACGCCGACACTGACGCCAACACCGAGCGCGACACCGACACCGAGCGCAACGCCGACCAATACTTTGACTGCAACGCCAACCGTTACCCCGCCGCCGCGCGCTCTCATCTTTGTTAGCGCTGAGCCCACCGTCATCGGCGTACAAGGCTCCGGGTTGGCGGCGCAATCGACGCTGACGTTCAAGGTCACCGATGCACAGGCGCACGCCATTCCCGGCGTCGCGGTGCAATTCAGCTTGACCTCGTTGGGCGGTGAAAGTGTTTCGCCGGCGCAAGCGGTCTCGGACGACTTGGGTCGAGTGCAGACCGTGCTCACCAGCGGCCAGCGCGCCGTGTCTGTGCGGGTGACCGCCTCCGTGGTGGGCAACCCGGGAGTCACTACGCAATCGACGCAAGTGAAGATCGTCGGCGCGCCACCGACCTTCAACCGCATGAGCGCGGCCGCGAAGTTCCTGAATATCGCGGGTCGTGTCACGCTCGGTCTCGAAGACCAGATTACCGCCTTCCTCAACGACCGGTTTGGGAATGTAGTCCCGGCCGGTACCAGCGTGAGCTTCTTCTCCAACGCCGGCAGCGTCATCAGTATCACGTCAACGGATGCGCAAGGCCGCGCCACCGGCATTCTGGTCAGCGAAGGCGGCTCGTTGCCGCCGGACGGCGTGATCCGTGTGCTCGTGGTCACGGGCGGAGAAGAACCCTTCATCGACACCAACGGAAACGGTGTGTACGATTTCGGAGAGCCCTTCACGGACATTGCGGAGCCGTTCATTGATGTGAATGGCAACGGGCAGTACGACCCCGACAATCCGTTCGAGTCCTTCATCGACACGAACCAGAACGGGGTCTGGGATCCGACGCAAGGTCCGGGCGAGTGGAACGGCGATGCGTTGATCTGGACGGTTGTGCCGGTGACGTTCTCCGACCGCACCGTTCTCGATGTGTTGCACGAAGATACACCGGACAACTTCGTATCCGGCCCGTTCTCGATTTCCGACGGCGGGAACATCCGCTTCCGTGTGATCGTCCGCGACAAGGACGGCAATCCGATCGTCGGCGGATCGAAAGTCGCGATCCAGCTGACCGGGAGCCTCGCGCTGCAGGGGATTACCTCGCCGATCACGATTCCAGATGGAGAGACCCTCGATCCGTCGAACAAGCTGCACGAGGGGCTCAATCAATTCACCTTCTCCGTCACCGACACGCAGTTGGGCAACTTTACGGATGAGGCCGTCGTCGTCGCGGTAACAGTGACCTCCGATGTGACCGGGGTTGCTCCTGGCGGCAACGGATCGGTCAATCTTTCTGTGAACGGCATCAGCTTCGCCGTGCCGACGCCGACTCCGATCAACACGAACACGCCGGTACAGACCCGTACGGCTACGTCGACCTCTCCGCCGACGAATACGGGGACGATCACTCGGACTCCGACGGACACGCCGACTCCGACGTCGACGGTGACGCCGACGAGTACGCCGGTGGCGCGCTCGATCTCGTTTGTCAGCGTCGACCCCGCCAACATCGGCGTCAGCGGTTCGGGTCTCCCCGAGCAGTCGACTCTCACCTTCCGCGTTACCACCGGCCAAGCGCAACCAGCCGGTGGGGTGTTGGTGCAGTTCGCACTGACTGGCTCGAACGCGCTGGGCGGCGCCAGCATCGATCCTGTCCAGGCGATCACTGACAGCGCAGGCCTCGTACACACGGTGCTCACCAGCGGCAACCGCGCGACCAGCATCCGCGTCACGGCGTCGATCGCCTCGAATCCGAGCATCACAACACAATCGACGCCGGTGAACATCATCGGCGGTATCCCCGCCGCCAACCGCTTCAGCATCGCGGCGCAGTTCCTCAATATCGCGGGTCGCGTTACCTTCGGTCTGCAAGATGTCGTCACCGCATTCGTCAACGACCGCTTCGGCAACGCCGTTCCGGCAGGAACAGCCGTGACGTTCCAGAGTAACTTCGCTAGTCTGGTCGACGTGAGCCCGACCGATGCGCAGGGGCGCGCCCGCGCCACGCTGCTCAGCGAAGGTCAATCGCCGCCGGACGGCATCGTCACGCTGCTCGTGTACACGCGTGGCGAGAAGCAGTTTGAAGACCTCAACGGTAACGGTGTGGCCGATCCGGGTGAACCGGTGACGCCGCTGGCCGAGCCGTTCTTCGACGAGAACGGCAACGGCATCCGCGACGCCGGTGAGAATTTCATCGACGTGAACGGCAACGGGATCTGGGATGTGGATCAGGAGCCGGTGGGCCAGTTCAGTGCCGACGTGCTTGTGTTCGCCACCGAACGTCTAACCTTCTCCGCCCATACTCAGCTGAGCATGCAGCCAGGTGGCTTCATCATTGAAGATGGCGGAACCCAGACATTCGAAGTCCGAATGGCCGACCTCAACAACAACCCGCTGGTTGGTGGCACCACCGTCAACATCAGCGCGAGCGCCGGGCTGTCATTGCTCGGACCGGCCAGCTTTGTGCTGCCGGATACCGAAACCTTCGGCGCCACGGTCGATGGCATCAACCACTTCTTCTTCACCGTGGCGGATTCGCAGCCGGGCCAGGGAACGTTCGTACAGCCGGTGTCGGTGACTGTTTCGATTGTCTCCCCATCGAGCGGCACGGCCCCGGGAGGAAATGGCAGTACGAGTGTCTCCAGCAACGGGTCGCTGCTGCCGTTGCCGACCCAGACGCCGACGATCACGCCGACGAATACAGCGCTGCCCACGGCGACGCCGACGCCGGTGCCGCCGGCGATTTTCCCGAACCAGAGCACGCTATTTGCCGGCAATGGTGCCCCACCAACCGCGTGTAACGGCGCGACGCAGACCTTCGTCGTTACAGGTGGCGCTCCGCCATTCACTGTGTTCGCAAGCGGCGGTTGCGCCAGCGTCGCCAGTGTTCCCACTTCCGGTGGCTCGTTCGTCTTCACCGCCGGCAACACCCTCGGTGACTTCACGGTGACCGTGACCGATGCGATCGGACGCACGGCATCGGCAGGGGTCCATGTCCAAGGACAGCCCACGCCCACCGATACGGTGACCCCGACGGTAACCAACACGTTGCCGCCGACGATTTCGCCGACGCCAACGATCACAGCCACCCCAACGCCGGGGGCCGAATTCATCCAGTTGGATCTGGTCGAGGACCGCGCCAGCAACAACGGCGACGGGACGTTTACGACCGCGATCAGTGCGCTCGTGACGACCTCAACTGGTCAAGCGATCGGGGACGGCGTCCCCGTCCAGTTCAGCATCCTGACCCCGGTAGCGGGCGTCTCGGTAACCAGCCCGGGCCTGACGGGCCAAGCGGCCCCCTGTACGCTGGGCTTCGTCGTCGTACCGCAGCCAGGCGACGCGTTGTCGTGCATCAAGTACGTGCAAGCCTTGGCGGGCACGAGCATCACCGTACATGCGGCCGTGATGAAGTCCGACGGTACCTTCGCAACACGCGACCGCGTGATTGTGCTGCCTGACCTGCGTCCAACGGCTACGCCGACCAAGACGTTGACGCCGACCATCACCGGAACACCAACTAACACGGCGACGATCACGGCAACGGTGACCAACACCGTCACCCAGACGGCCACGATCACGCAGACACCAACTCGCACCGCCACGCTGACCAAGACGCCCACGTCGACGCCGGGAGCGGCCAATATCCTAGTCGACTTGCTGGACAACCAGGGCAGCAACAACGGCGACGGTACGTTCTCCACGGTGGTCAGCGCCGTGGTTACTGATCAATTCGGCGCGCTAGTCGGCGACGGGATTCCGGTCCAGTTCAGCATAGTGACCCCGGTTGCCGGCGAAGGTGTGACCAGTCCCGGCCTCACCGGATTTACCCTGGCGGCAAACCCGCAGCCCTGCTCCGTCGGCTTCCCGGTGTCGGCGCAGCCCGGTGACGCACTGGCTTGCGTGAAGTATGCTCAGAGCCTGGCGGGTCAGTCGATCAAGGTTATGGCGCAGGTCCAGAAGGCCGACGGCACCTTCATTTCGGCGATGGTGCAATTCAACCTGCCCGACCTGCGGCCGACGCCGACGCCGACCAAGACGTTGACGCCGACTGTTACCGGGACACCGACCAATACGGCGACCGTCACCACTACGGTGACCTCCACGGTGACTCAGACACCGACGGTCACGCAGACGATCACGCGAACGCCGACGAATACACCAGGAGCGGCGAACGTCGTGGTCAGCTTGGCCACCAGTCTGAGTACCAACAACGGCGACGGGACGTTGACGACCATCATCAGCGCACTCGTCACCACCAGCACCGGTGCGGTACTTAACGGCGTACCGGTTACGTTCACCCTGACGATTCCGGCGCAGCCCATGCCGCCGGTGGTCGGGAGCGTGTCGGTAACTAGTCCAGCCCTCACGGGTGCGGATCCGCCGTGCTCAGTGGGAACACTGGTCATCACCGCGCAGCCTGGAGACGCGCTGACCTGTGTGAAGTATCTAACCGGCAACGCGGGCAAGATGGTCTCGATCACGGCCACCGTTCCGGCGGCTGGCGGCGGAACGATATCGAGCGCGGCAACGACGATTACCTTGCCAGCGGCACCATGAGGAAGGCCTCTGCAGGCACGCGCCAACGGGCGCGTGCCTGTCCCATCTCGGTCCTCCACAGCGACGGCGCGCCGCTGCCGACGACGCTCGGCGATGTGCGAAACGGAGAGGCGGCCATGGCTGGCGAGAGAACCGGGCGGCGTCGAGATCGAGCGCTCCTGCTCGGAGTGATCGCCGCCGCACTGCTCGTCAGCCTGCCTGCGCAGGCCAGCCATTTCCGTTACGGACATTACTCGTGGAAGCCCAGCGGGCTTGGGCGGATCGACTTCATCATTCAGAATGCGTTTCGTCGGGACGGCTACGCGTGTGTCAGTCGAAGCGGCTTGTTTCCTACTAGCTGTTCGAGCGCCGATGGGTTTCCGGGGATCGGCGACCTGTTTGTCGAGGACATCGGTGGCACGCGCTTCGATTTCGGCGATGGCAGTGCCCCGGCTGGATCGAGCAGAGGACCGCTCGCGTATTTGGTGAATTCGATCGACCCCGCCAACAATACGATGTCTGGGTTTGCGATCGACGCGACGCGCCTGCCTACGGTGCGCTCGATCATTTCCCATACGTATCCGCGAGCCGGGACGTATACGGCCTCAACGGAGAGTTGCTGCCGTATCTCCCCAACCGATGGTGTGAATGCTCACATCAACAATCCCGACGGCTCCTATCGCGTGGAGACGACGGTGAACGTTGGCACGGGCGATAGCTCGCCCGTTAGCGCGTTGCCTCCAATCGTGCGCTGCAAGTTCGATAGCGTCTGTTCGTTTCTCGTGCCGGGCTTTGACGTCAATAGTGACCCGATCCAATTCCGGCTGTCCACTGCGAGTGAGGCGGCGGGCGCGGGGAGCACCTTTGATCAACCCGGTCCACCGACGGCGGCTAACGCGGCGACCGTCGATACCAGCACCGGTCGCTACACCTGGGACACCCACGGGGCGACCATTGCGTCGGCCGCATTCAATACCCTGTACTCGACACAGGTGACCATCGAAGAAGCGGATCCAAACACCGGGGCCAAGCGGGCAAAGGTTGCGGTTGATTTTTTCATTCAGCTGGTGCCCCCGTCCGCCGGTGTCGAGCCGGTGTTCGGCAGTGGATGCGGGTCGACCCTGACCGCCATCGCGAACAACACGGTTGAGTTCCGAGTCGACGCGGTCGACCCAGACAGCGGAGACACGGTGACCCTGAACGTTGCCGGTCTGCCGGATGGTGCGGCGTTGACTCCCACTCTGCCTGCGTCCGGCAATCCGGTGAGCACTGTGCTCTCGTGGGTGCCGAGCGAAGACCAAGAGGGCGCGCAAGTGGTCACCTTCTCGGCGACCGATCAAACCGGCAAGCAGTCCCTCTGTTCTTACAGCATCAACGTCTTGGCGGAGGCGCCACCGGCGCCGCCGACGGACACGCCGACTCCGACGCGTACGCCGAGCAGAACAAGCACGCCGACGCGTACGTCGACGCCGAGCCGCACGCCGGTCAACACGATCACGCGAGCGCCCACTGCCACGCATACGCCTACCTTGACGCAATCTCCCACGGCATCGCCCAGCGCTACACCGAGCGCAACGCCGACCGACACGGCGACCGATACCCCCACGTTCACGCCGACCAACACCACCACTCCAACTCAGACTGTCACGCCAACGATCACGACAACTCCAACTGACACATCGACCCCGACGAGCACCCCAACGTCGACAGAGACCCTCACGCCGATCCCAACGTTCACACGGCGCTTCACGGCCACCGGCGTACCGACGTTCACTGCAACGGCTACACGTACGCCGACATCGACGAGAACGTCGAAGCCGACCAGCACGGCGACAACCACGAAGACGATCACGGCCACCGAGCGGCCAACCTCGACACGGCGCCCAACCGCAACCGTCACGGCGACCAGCATCCCGGGTGCGACGTTGACCGCCACACCCACAATTACCCCGTCTTTGAAGCGGACGGCGACCGCAACGCGGACCGTAACCGCAACCGCCACTGGGAACACGCCGACGCCTATTCCGTCGGTGACCGCGACCGCGACTCGCGTACCGACCCGCACTCCGTTCAACACCAGAACGCCAACCACCGCGTCCGGTGGTGGGGGCTGTGAGATCGCGGCGAACTCCGCAGTCGGGCAAAGCCCATGGCTGGTGATCCCGGCGCTCTTGCTGTGGGGAGGCCGGCGACTGCGTCGCCGCGACTAACCGGCGCCGCCCAATGTCCACGAAGCCGCGCAGCCGATCACGTGCCGCCTCGACGTGGAGAGTGTTGGTTGTCCACGGCCCCAATTTGAACCTCATCGGCACCCGCGAGCCGGACGTGTATGGGCGCGAGACGCTCGCCAATATCGAAACACGATTGCGGGAGTTGGCCGCCGAACTCGGCGTGTCGCTGGAGACGTTTCAGTCCAATAGCGAAGGCGCGCTGGTCGATCGCATCCACGCTGCGCGCGGTGCCGCCGACGGCATTCTGATCAATCCTGGCGCCTACACCCACACCAGCATCGCCTTGCGCGATGCCCTGCTCGCGGTCGAGTTACCCACGGTCGAGGTCCACCTATCCAACGTGCACCGGCGCGAGGAGTTCCGCCGCCAGTCGTTGATTGCACCAGTGGCGGTCGGTCAAGTGCTCGGCTTCGGCGGGAACAGCTACTTGCTCGGATTGCGTGCGCTGGTTGGGGAACTAGCGCGCGCGCCTCAGCGCGGCGCCGGCCGATAGAACGTCTGCAGCCGCTGGCGTCGCGCGTGGCGCTCGATGGCCAGATCGATCAAGCGTGAGATCAAATCGGTATATGAAAGCCCGGACACTTCCCATAACTTTGGGTAGACGCTGATGCTGGTGAATCCGGGGATGCTGTTGAGTTCGTTGACGTAGAGCGTATGGTCGTGGCGATCGATGAAGAAATCGACCCGTGCCATCCCTTCACAACTCAAAACCTGAAACGTGCGCACGGCGAGTCCGCGCACCGCGGCGGTCTGCGTGACGCTGAGCTTCGCGGGGATTTCGAACGTCGCGCCGTGCTCGTCGATGTACTTGGCCCGGTACGAATAGAACTCGGCCTGCGGGCACACTTCCGCGGGGAGTGACGCCTCCGGCGTTTCGTTGCCCAACACCGAGCACTCGATCTCGCGCGCGTCGAGACCCTTCTCGATCAGTATCTTGGTGTCGTACGCGAACGCGGCGGTGATGGCATCGGCGAGTTCAGCATCATGCTTCACTTTGCTCACACCCACCGACGAGCCGGCATTCGCGGGTTTTACAAACACCGGATAACCCAGGGCGACCGCCGCGCGGCGTGCGTCCTCCGGTGCGGACTGCCACTGCCGCTGCGCGATAGCGGCAAACGGCACGATCGGAATCTGCGCATCACGCAGCAAGCGCTTCTGCACGTCCTTGTCCATGCCGATCGCGGAACCCAGTACGCCGGCGCCGACGTATGGGATGTTGGCCAACTCGAGTAGCCCCTGCACGGTGCCATCTTCGCCGAAGGCGCCGTGCAGGATCGGGAATACGACGTCCAGACGATCGAGCGGCGTGCGCGGAACCATTTCGAGGAGTTCGCCATCCGACGGACTCGGCGGCAGCATCACTTCGGGCCCGCCGTCGGTCAGCGCGGGTAGGTTCGCGTTGGTGATGGCGAGGAATTCCTCGTCGCTGAGGACGTGCCAGCGCCCCTGGTGATCGATGCCGATGAGCGTCGGCGTGAATCGGCGGCGATCGAGTGCCTGGACGACGGAGCGCGCCGAGCGCAGCGAGATCTCATGCTCGCTCGATCGTCCGCCGAAAAGAATCCCTACCCGTAGCGTGCCCATGCCCCTCCCGCCGTGCGTGCCGAGCTATAGCACAGGCGTCGGTGGTCCTCACTCGGGGGATCGCCCTCCACAATTGTGTGAAGAACCGGCTTGCAAAGACCGAAACACTATGGCTAATTAGGCAACATCATTGATCGAAGAGGTAACCCAGTGAAGCAAACCCAACATCACACCAACCTGCACACGCGCGACTCGCTGCGTGACGCGACGTGCCAGTGGCACGCGCGCGCGGCGGCCTCGCGTGCGGGCATCGTGGCGATGCTGGGTACGACGGTAACCGCCAAGATTCGCCCGAATGGGGCACCCGGTGGCAATCCCAACAAGGGGGAACCGTAAACAAGCTTCACAACCCTTTGCGGATAAAAAGGCCACCGGGACTCGAACCCGGTGGCCTTTTTATTTGCCCTCTGCGCGCCACGGAGGGCACGGACCGCGCGCTCGACCGGCCGGCGAGCGCGAGCCGAACTAGCGGCGACGTTTAGGAGGAGGAGAGCATGTCCCAGATTGATGCACAATTGGTCGCGCTGCGGCTGCGGGAGGTCGTGGCGGATGAGCCGAAGGCGTTCGCCTACGATATCGGCGTCAGCCTGTCGGCGCTGTACAACTACCTCAACGGTCGCGTGCCTTCGACGGAAGTGCTGTACCGCATCGCTCAGTATACCGGCCGCCCGATGGAATGGTTCCTGGCCGGCATGGATCCCGGTGCGATGCAGTTGGCGGCCCAGAATGGGAGCAATGTCACTCCGCTGCGCGCTGCCGTTGGGTACTGACGAGACGAGTTGAAACCTTCCCGCCAGCTCGGGCTGGCTGGAAGTTGGAAAATTGATTGGGGGTGATCCCGATGTTGTGGTGTGCCGTACAGACGCCGTTGGCGCCGGCACTGACATGGGCGGTGAGTGCGTGGGTGCTTCCCGCCGTGGCCCTTGCGGTCGCGTTGGTGCCGGTTGGATTGCTCGTCTACAAGACGCTCACTCGAGCCGAGGCCTATCGGCCGAAGCTCCGGGTGGTGGAGGACAGACGGGCGGAGTTGACACTGAAGCCGGCGTGATGTTGCGCCGTTGAAAATCCCCGGGGGGCTGGTGCGCCATCCCCCCGGGGTGGGGCGACCACGCCCTGCTCCTGCGTACTTCTGGTTCCTCCCTCTCCTGACCGCCTCTACCCCTCGCGCTCCGTTGTTGATTTCGTGTGAACCGCCAGCTTGTGTATGCCGGTGGCCACGCTGTAGGGTTTCCGCGCAATGTGAAGGAGATCGGCTGTGGCGGAACCGAGCGAGAAGAATCTGCAACGTATCAAGAAGTTCGTCGCCAACTACTGCGAGAAGTCGGGGACCACCACGCATCCCGATCCCGAGGTGACCGAAGCGGTGGTGAAGGGTTTGGCGGCGAACTCCGACTCGCTCGGCCGGCCGCTCTGTCCGTGCCGCTTCTACCCCGACAAACAAGCTGAGGTGAAGCACCGCACGTGGATT
Source organism: Binatia bacterium (assembly GCA_041477755.1). Taxonomy (GTDB): domain Bacteria; phylum Desulfobacterota; class Binatia; order HRBIN30; family JACQVA1; genus JACOST01. Next base: position 6,183 of record JBGOUW010000028.1, on the reverse strand, counting down.
TGCGCTTGCGACGACATGCAGATTTACAAGTACTGCCACTGCCTGTTGTTCGTGAACGCGCAAGGCTTCCCGATCACCGAACACCTGCCCGACGATCACGAAGGCCGCCAGATTTACGGCTTGGTGAACGACCCGACCCCTGACAAAGGCCGTCCACTGCGCGCGCAGGCCGAGCAACGCGAGATCGAACGCCGCACCAGACCGTCGTAGATTGAGGCCGGCAGGATACCGACCGGCCAGGCTTGTTGGCCTCGGCGTTCATCCGCCTCCAACCTGAGCTTCGTTGAAGGGTTCGCCGGCGGCTTCAAATCCGTCCGACTCCTCCGCTCCGACCTTGATCTTTCTCCGTCCCGCGGGCAGCATAGAGCGTTCGAAATTCTCTGAGCCCCCAGCGGACCGCATTGGCATGATAGGACTCGTCAAGAAGCTCATCGGCACCAAAAATGACCGCGAGCTCAAACGCATGCGGCCGTTCGCCGAGCAGATCAATTCGCTCGAGCCGGCCATCCAGGCGCTCAGCGATCAACAGTTGCGCGACAAGACCACCGCCTTCAAAGCGCGGGTGCAGGACGTGACCATTGAATTGCGTACCCGCCTCAACGACCTGCGCGCGCAATTGCGCGGCGAGCCTGGCGCCGAAGGCAACGACGGCGACCCGGAAACGCTGCGCCAATTGATCGACGAGCAAGAAAAGGCGATTTACGCGCGCGAGCGCGAAGAGCTCGACGCGATCCTCCCCGAAGCCTTTGCCTGCGTACGCGAGGCCTCGAAGCGCACCATTGGCTTGCGCCACTTCGACAGCCAAATGATCGGCGGCATCGTCTTACATGAAGGCAGGATCGCCGAGATGAAGACCGGCGAGGGGAAGACCCTGGTTGCCACGTTGCCCCTCTACCTCAACGCCCTCAGCGGCCGCGGCACGCACCTGGTCACCGTCAACGACTACCTGGCCCGCCGCGACGTGCAGTGGATGGGACCGATCTACCACATGCTCGGCCTGACCCTGGCGTCGATCGTTCATGACACCAGCTTCCTGTTCGATCCAACCTACGTGGTGAAGGACTATCGCCTGCTCAACTTGCGCCCGATCGAACGCAAGGATGCGTACCTCGCCGACATCACCTACGGAACCAATCACGAGTTCGGCTTCGACTACCTGCGCGACAACATGAAGTTCGGCCTCGACGAGTACGTCCAGCGCGAGCTAAACTTCGCCATCGTCGACGAGGTCGACAACATCCTGATCGACGAGGCGCGCACGCCGCTGATTATCTCGGGGCCCGCCGAGGAGTCCACCGACAAGTACTACAACATCGATCGCATCATCCCGCGGCTGAAACGCGGGGCGGTGGTGCGCGGCGATGTCCGTCAAGAGGATCGCGCAGAGATCGAAGCGCAAGGCGACTTCACCGTCGACGAGAAGAGTCGCAACGTCGTGCTGACCGAGAGTGGCGTCGCCAAAATCGAGCGCATGCTCAGCATCACCAACCTCTACGACCCGGGAGAGATCGGCACGCTGCATCACGTCAACCAGGCGCTCAAGGCGCACACCATCTTCAAGCGCGACGTCGACTACATCGTCAAGGACGGCCAGGTCATCATCGTCGACGAGTTCACCGGCCGCTTGATGCCGGGCCGGCGCTGGTCCGACGGGCTGCATCAGGCCGTCGAGGCGAAGGAGGGCGTGCGCATCGAGCGCGAGAACCAGACCCTCGCCACCATCACCATCCAAAACTACTTCCGAATGTACAAGAAGCTGGCCGGCATGACCGGAACAGCCGACACGGAATCGGTCGAGTTCAAGAACATCTACAAGCTCGATGTCGTCGTGGTGCCGCCCAACCGATCGATGATCCGCATCGACAAGCCCGACGTGGTCTACAAGACCGAGCGCGAGAAGTTCAACGCGGTGATCGAAGACATTGTCGACTCGCATGAGCGCGGTCAGCCGGTGCTCGTTGGCACGGTGTCGGTCGAGAAGTCGGAGCACCTCGCCAAGCTGTTGAAGAAGGAAGGCGTGAAGCACGCCGTGCTCAACGCGGTGAACCACGAGGCGGAAGCCAACATCATCGCGCAAGCGGGCCGCCACCAAGCCGTGACCATCGCGACCAACATGGCCGGCCGCGGCACCGACATTCTGCTCGGCGGCAATCCGGAGTTCCTCGCCCGCGCCGAGTTGGAGAACGAGTGGGTGCGGCGCACCGCGTCATTGCCGGAAGGGCATCACCGCTACGAAGATGCCCTGCAGCAGTTGCGCGAACGCCACGAAGAGGCGGTACAAGCCGCGTTGAAGAAGTATCAGCCCCTGTGGGAGCCCTGTGAACAGGCCCAGGCGAAGGCGCTCGACGATCTGACCGCGGCGCATCGTGTGTATCTCGAGGCGGCGTTCTGGCGTGGTCGCCGCGACTACGAGGCGGCCCTCGCCCGCGTGGTGGAAGCCGACCACATCGATGCCCCCACTGCGCGCGCGTGCGAGCAGGCGGTCGCCAACTACGGTCAGGCGCTGCACGAGTTCGATCGCGTCACCGGCCCTCACTTCGGCGAAGAAGGCCAGTTGCGCTTTCAGCGGGGATTGGACGAGCTGCGCGCAGTCTTGTCGCAGAACGGCGCGGGCGACGCGCGCGCGGTGGCCGCCGCACGTACCCCGTTCGAACGCGTGCGCAGCGACTACGAACGGGTGCTGCAGAAGGTACTCACGCGCACCGAGAACGAGGATGACGGCTATGAAGCCGCCGTGGAAGCGTACGCGGCGGGCGAGCGGGCGTACAAAGATGCCGAAGCGTCCTATCTCGATCAACGCAAGCCGTATGAAGAAGCGGTGGCCGCGGCCCAGAGCGAGTATGAGACGACGCGAAAGAAGTACACCAAGGTCGTCGAAGACGTGCGCGAGCAAATCGACGCGGCCCCCGAAGAATTTCGCACGCGCTTCGACGAAGCGATGGAGAAGTACCGCACGGTATGCGCCGAAGAGCGCGAGAAGGTGATCGCGGCCGGCGGGCTCTCGATCATCGGCACCGAGCGACATGAGAGCCGGCGCATCGACAATCAGCTGCGCGGCCGCGCCGGCCGCCAGGGGGATCCCGGCGCATCACGCTTCTACCTCTCGCTCGAAGACGATCTCCTGCGCATCTTCGGCGCCGAGCGCATCCAAGGCTTGATGACTCGCCTCGGCATGGAAGAAGGTGAGCCGATCGAGCATCGACTCATCACTCGCGCGGTCGCGAACGCGCAGAGCAAGGTCGAGGCTCACAACTTCGACATCCGCAAACATCTGCTCGAGTACGACGACGTGATGAACAAGCAGCGCGAGGTCATCTACGCGCGCCGCCGCGAAGTGCTCGCGGGCGAACGGCTGCGAGACACCGTGCTCGGCATGATGGAAGAGATCGCCGCCGGCCTCGTCGCGCAGTACAGCAACAAGGAGCTGGCACCCGACGAATGGGACTGGCAGGTACTCGACGACGCGTGCTTCAAGCAGTTTAACCTCCGTCCGAACTTCGAGGTCGAAGAGCGGCGCGGGTTCACGGTCGAGCGATTGGAACACGCGCTGATTGAGCGGGTGCGGGCGGTGTACGAAGAGCGTGAGCGCGCGTTCACCCCACCGGTGCAACGGCACCTAGAAAAGCTGGTTCTGCTGCAGACCATCGATGCCTTGTGGAAGGATCACCTGCTGGCGATGGATCATCTCAAGGAGGGCATCGGTTTACGCGGCTACGCGCAGAAGAATCCACTGCAGGAGTATCAGAAGGAAGGCTTCGAGATGTTCGAGGCCATCATGGTGCAGATCCAGGTCGATGCGATCGAGAAAATCTTCACTGTGCAGATCGCCCGCGAAGAAGACGTTGCGCGCCTGGAACAACAGCGCCGCCCACAGCCGGCGCGCATGGTGATGAGCGGCGGTGGCGCAGTCGCCGCGGCGAAGCCGCGCCCGGCGCAGCAGGAAGACAAAGTCGGCCGCAACGATCCCTGCCCCTGCGGCAGCGGCAAGAAGTACAAGAAATGCCACGGCACGTGACCGAGCCCAGATGCGAGGTGGGCCGGCTACGCGGCTACGGGTCGAGAAATCTCAAACGACGCTGGACGGCTTTGCGTAGCGGCACTAGCATTGGCGCGTGAACGATCGCGCCGATCCTGAATTGCTCGCAGGGCTGCGGCATCTGCCGCTGTTCGTTGATCTGCCGGTCGAGTTGCTGGAGCTGGTTGCCGTTCGCGCTCGTCGCCGCAGGGTCGAGAGCGGCGCGGTGCTGTGTACGGCCGGTGAACCGGGCAACGAGTTCTTCGTCGTTTTGACGGGCGTGGTCCGGATCGTGGCGCCGACGGCGCGCGGCGACGAGGTCGTTGCCGAATTGGGGCCGGGTGAATGGTTCGGCGAAATGGCGCTGATCACCGGGGAGCCGCGTTCAGCCACCGTGATCGCCGCGAGCGACACGACCGTGCTGGTGCTAGCACGCAGCGATTTTCAACAGATCCTGGCGCAACTGCCTGCCGTCGGTCTGGCCTTGAGCCACGTCCTGAGCCGGCGTCTGCGCGCGCATCTACAACGGCGGCAAAATCGCGAGCGGCCGGGAGCAATCGCCGCCGTTACCGCCTCGCCAAGCGCGCGGGATACCATGCTGCTGCTGAACATTGCCGCCGCGCTAGGCGACGCGGCGGGCATCCCCGTGGCGATTGTCGATCATGTATCCGATAGCTTGTTCGATTGGCCTGCGGTGGACGGAGTCACGGTTCTTGGGGATGGAGTGCTCGATCCGGCAATGCTGCGCGCGGCGCACCCGTTGTTGATCATCTGGGTTGCGGCAAGCGATGCCCGCACGCCCGCACTGACTCGGCAGGCCGATGCGGTGTGGGCACTCGACGACGGCGCGGCGCAACTGCTCAAGAGCGTCGACGTGCCTTTCGCGCGCATCCGCTGCGAGAGCGGCGCAGCGGCCGCTGACACCCCGGCACTCCAGCTGGTCCCGGCGGAGGTTGTGGTGGCAGCGATCGTGCGCACGCACCCAGGGTCGGCTGCGGCGGTCGCACTGCGGCGCTTCGCCAGGCGTGTGCTGGGTCGTCGCGTTGGTCTGGCGCTCAGTGCGGGCGGAGCGAAGGGCTTGGCTCACGTTGGTGCGCTGCGCTGCTTCGAGCGCGCCGGGTTGGAGTTCGATCTGATCGCCGGCACCAGCATGGGGGGCATCGTCGGCGGACTGATCGCGGCCGGCCGCGACAGCGTCGGGTTGTTGGCGAGCTTTCAGGCGTTCACCCGCAACATCCGACGCACGCTGCTCGATTTTACACTGCCCGAGGTGTCACTGCTGCGCGGTGAGAAAAAGCGCCGAGCGATTCGTGAACAAACCGGCGAGCGCGAGATTCAGGACCTGGTGCTGCCATTTTGGACGGTGGCGGCGGATCTGGTGACGGGCCGCGAAGTGGTGTTCAGCCACGGCCCGCTGTGGCAAGCGCTCGATGCGACCAGCGCGATCCCCGCCGTGTTTCCGCCGGTGGCCCTCTATGATCAGGTCCTCGTCGATGGCTGGGTGGTGAACCCATTGCCCGCCGACATCCTGCGCCGGGAAGGTGCCGACATCGTGATCGCCGTCGACACCTCGGCCGGTGTCGACCCGACGGTGCGAACGGACCAACACGGCAACGCCTTGCAGAGGTTGCGGCACCGGCTCGCGAATCCTGCCATCGTGCGTGTGGTTCTGCGGGCGATGGAGGTGGGCGCGCGCGAGCGAACGCTGGCGAACCTGGCGCTAGTCGACGCCGCCGTGCAGCCGGATCTCACCGCCTTCTCGGTCGCGGATGTGCAGCACGTTGGCGAGATCGTCGAGCGCGGCGAAGCGGCGGCGGAAGCCGCCTTGCCGGCGATTCGTGCTGCGATGCAACGCCGGCCGGCGGCTGCGAACCGCGCGCCGTAGGTCGGGCAGCGGGGAAAATTCTCAGAATCTCACGCCCAGGTCGCCGTTGCCGTTCTGCAGCGCGCGCACAATGCCGGGCGGTTGGTGCAACAGGTCGCTGGCGTCGTGGCTGGCGTTGGGGCGGCCCCCGGGCGCTTGCCCGGCCGCGGCTGCCGGCGGCTCGAACGCGGCGCTCCGATCGGATCGCGGGATCGCGTTTCCGGTCAGTAGCGGACTGGCTGCGCTCAGGCTCTCCGCGTGACCGTCACCGATGAACTCCAGGCCCTCCAGATACTGGCGAAAG
>JBGOUW010000323.1:0-5885 GCA_041477755.1 Binatia bacterium | reverse complement strand
GGAACTGATTTCCCTCTGCCGGACGTGAAGCGCGCGAACCATAGCGCGAGCGCCACGCGGTTCACAAGGGCGAAATCACTGAATGTCGAAATCACTGAACGGGCGAAATGAGAACAGCTGGACACTCGGGCCGAGCGTCACGGCAACTTTAGACTTTGAGCTTTCGACTATCGACTGTCCGTCACGGCATCCCGATGATGGTCATACCGCAGGTCTGCGGGGCGCCACCGATGTTGTGGCTGAGCGCAACGGTGGCGTTCTTCACCTGCCGCTTGTCGGCCTTGCCTTGCAACTGCTTGTAGTTCTCGTACAGCATGCGCACGCCGGTGGCGCCGGTGGGATGCCCGAAGGTCTTCAAGCCGCCGTCGGTGTTGACCGGCAACTCGCCATCGAGCGCGAAGGTGCCGCTGGCGATGTGATCTTTCGCCGAACCCTTCTCGCACAGCCCAAGATCTTCGTAGGTCAGCAACTCGGTGAGCGTGAAGCAGTCGTGCACCTGGGCGATGTCGATTTCCTTGAACGGATTGGCGATGCCGGCCTGCGCGTACGCCTGCTGCGCCGCGTAGACCGTCGGCTTCCAGCGCAGGAAGTCGAATGACGGATCGCTTTGTGGATTGGGCGCGAGCGCGATGGCAACGGCTTTTACCAACACGTAGTCGTCACGGAACCGCTTGGCCAACTCGCGCTTGGTGATCACCGCGACGGCCGCGCCGTCGGACTGCGCGCAGCAGTCGTACAACCCGAATGGCCACGAGATGATCGGTGCCTTCAGCACGTCCTCGACCGTGATCTCGCGCTTGAGCATCGACTTCGGCGCGAGCGTGCCATTGTGATGGTTCTTCACGGCGATCTTGGCGAGGTCTTCGCGGCCGGCGCCATAGGTTTCGAAATACTTCGCGGCGCAGAGTGAAAACCAGCCGGCCGGCGTCATCGGCAACCCGCGGACGCCGGTGGTCACGGCGCTGGGGCCCGACACGCCACGGTCCTTCGGCTTGTCGAAGCCGACCACCAGCACGGTGTCGTACATGCCGCAGGCGACCGAGAAGACGCCGTAGCGGAACGCGTCGGTGCCGGTGGCGCAGTAGTTCGTCACCATGCTGACTGGGCGCCCGAACAGCTTCAACGCGTCGGCCACCTCGGCCGTGCCCTTGTTCGGATACACCGCGCCACAGAAGACCGCCTCGATCTGTTCCTGCGGATTCTCGATGCCGGCGTCTTCGTAGGCTTCGAATGCGGCTTCGACGATCATGTCCTCCGGCGACTTGTCCCAGTTCTCGCCGAACTTGCAGCAGCCCATGCCGACGATGGCGACTTTGTCTCGGATCGCTTCAGGATTCATGCGCCTCTTCCTCCGGAATGCTTACCACCGATTACGCTGATTACGCGGATTGAACCGATCGGCCATTCCCAATCCGTGTAATCCGCGTAATCCGTGGTAGAGCTCATTCATGACCGCAGCGGCGTGCACTTCCAGAAATAGTTGGGGGTACCCCCGTACTCGTGGATCTTACGGAAGGCGAACTCCACCTGCAACTCCAACTTCACTTCCTTGGGCGCCGCGTCGGTCATCTGCAAGTAGACGCGCGCACCGCCGTCGACCTCGGTCATGGTGACGATCAGCGGCGGATTGGGGCTACCAGCGAAGAAATCGAAGGTGAACGACAGCAGCTTGCCGTGTCTATCCGACAGCCGGACTTGTTCGAAGTCGTCCTTGGCGAAGCACTGGAAACAGACTCGTTGAAACGGGAACTGCATGGTACCGCAGCGCCGGCACTTGTGGCCGCGAAAGCTGATGTCCTCGTCGCGATCGCGGAAGTGAACCGTGGCGGACATGCCCTGGCCGCCGCGGCGATCGACATCCGAGGTCTGCAGATTGCGGAAGTTGAGATACGTATCGTAGTCGCTCAACTCAGCGCGGCGTTCGAGGTGCCACTTCATGCCGCGGTTGGTCCACAAGCGCGCGACGTGTTCGGTGACGTTGATCGCCAGCGCTTCGGCCCCGTCGCCGTAATTCGCGAGCAACAGGCGGCTGCCGGGTTTGGATTGTTCCAGCGCCGCAACCAGCAGCATCGGCGCGAACGCGGCACCGGTGTTGCCGAGCTTGCCGAACAGCAGGTCCTGCACTTGCGTCTTGGCATCGAAGCCGGTCGCGCGCGCGACGCCGGCACAGCTGCGAGCGTCAGGGCTGTAGAGAACGGCCTTGGAGAAGTCCTTCGCCGCGCGCCCGCTCTTCTGCAGCAGGCCGTTGATGGCATCGACCATGTTCGTGGTGTAGCCGTGCTCGACTACGAAGCGGTCTTCCCACGACTTCACGAAGCGATCGCTCTCGGTGCGCCAGACGTCGATGATCTCGTCGGAGATGACGTGGTGATGCTCGACCGTCGCGGCCACATCGCCCGTGCCGATCAAGAAGGCGGCAGCGCCGTCGCCAAAACTCTTCTCCAATGCCGAACGTGGGGCGGCCACGCGGCAATCGCTGGCGATCACCAGCACCGTACGCGCGGAGCCCGCCTTCACCGAATCGATCGCCGCGCGCAGCGCACTAGTGCCGGCGCGCAGCGAGTCGGTCACGTCCGCAGTGGCCACATCGCGGCGCAGATCGAGCGCCTTGGCGATGATGCTGGCGGCTTGTTTCTCCTTGTATGGATACGACGTCGAGGCGAACAACACGCCGTCAACCGACGTGCGGTCGATCCCGTCGAGGCAGTTCATCGCCGCCGCGACCGCCATCGTGACGCAATCTTCGTCGAAGTTCGCCACCGCCCGCTCGCCGCCGCCCGGCCCGGCCTTGCGCCCACCCCCGCCAATCGCCCCGAGCTGCAAACGCAGCATCGGGACGTACGCTCCATATGAAGTGATTCCGACCATTTGATCCCCTAAAAACGACTTACCACCGAGGCACCGAGTTCACAGAGAGAAGACACTGAGCCGTGCGAATTCCAGCACATTCCTAATCCGCCTCGGTGTCCTCTGTGCCTCGGTGGTGAAGTCCTATTTCTTCTGCTCCGCCCGCGCGCGCATCTGTGGGATGCCGATCGGCTGCAGATGTTCGAGGAACACGCCGTCGAAGTTGGCGGCGACTTCGCTCGCGCTCAGGCCGCCCGGCTTGTACATCATCGCCAGCGGGCGCGGTTGCTGGAACAGTGTGAACGCGTAGCCGCGGCGGCCGAAGATCTGGCCGTTGACGTGCGCCGCCTTCTCGGACGCCAGATACGCGATCATCGGTGCGTTCAGAGCGACGTTCATCTCGGGTGGCGGGTTGTCCTTATCGATGCCGGGAATCGTGCCGGTCATACGGGTCATACCCGCCGGCGCCATCGCGTTGACCGTCACGCCATACTTCTCCATCTCGATCGCCCACACCAATGTGAGACCCATGATGCCGGCCTTGGCGGCGCCGTAGTTGGACTGGCCGAAGTTGCCACGCAGCCCGGCGCTCGACGTGATGTTGATCACGCGGCCGTAGTTCTGCTCCTTCATCAGCGGCAACGCGTGGCGGCCGCAATTGAAGGTGCCCTTCAGATGAACGGCGATCACCGCGTCGAAGTCTTCCTCGGTCATCTTGGCGATCGAACGGTCGCGCACGATGCCGGCGTTGTTGACCAAGATGTCGATGCGGCCGAACTTGTCGACCGCGGTCTTGATGATGTTGGCAGCGCCATTGAAGTCGGACACCGAGTCGTAGTTCGGCGCCGCATCGCTGCCCAGCGCTTTGATTTCGTTGACCACCTGCGCTGCCGGATCTTGCGCGCCGCCGCGCCCGTCGATCTCACAGCCGACGTCGTTGACGACCACCTTCGCGCCTTCGCGCGCCAGCTCCAGCGCGATCGCTCTGCCGATACCGCGCCCGGAACCGGTAACCACGGCAACCTTGCCCTGTAGCAACATCGAAGCGTCCTCCCGCAAGCGTGAATTCCGATGAGATGAATGATGCCCGGATGAAAGTTGACTTGCGGTACCACTTCCCCATATTCGAGTCAATCAAGTGATTGAATGTCGTGCGTCGTGCTCGTGAATCGTGCTCGGTGAACGTTCTTAACGAGGATGACCGAGTACGAACACGGATCACGAACACGAGCACGAGCACGACAATGGACTTCACTCCCTCTCCCACCCTCGAACGCACACGCGCAGAATTTCGCGCGTGGCTGGCGCACAACCTGCCTGACCGTCGCACGTGGCAACGGATCGAAGCGAGCGACGACACCGCTGCGCGCATCGCCTTCTTGAAGGCCTGGCAGCGGCGCGTCTACGAGGCGCGCTGGGTAGCAGTGCATTGGCCGTCGGCGCACGGCGGGCGCGACGCCACGCTGCTCGATCATCTGGTGGTGACCGAGGAGCTGCTCAAAGCCGAAGCACCGCCGCTGATCAACGCCCATTCGATCAGCATCTCGGGTCCGACCCTACTGACCTTCGGCACGCCCGCACAGAAGACGCGCTACCTCCCCACGCTGCTCAGCGGCGATGAGATTTGGTGTCTGGGATTTTCCGAACCCAACGCCGGCTCCGATCTCGCGTCGCTGCGCACGCGCGCCGTGCGCGACGGCGATCACTGGGTCCTCAACGGTCAGAAAGTGTGGACGACTTACGCCAATCAGTCCGACTTCGGCCTGTTCCTCGTCCGCACCGATCCGAGCGCGCCGAACCACAAGGGCATCAGTTGCCTGATCGTGCCGCTGCGTAGCGACGGCCTCACCATCCGCCCGCTGCGCGAGATGACCGGCGACAACGATTTCAACGAAGTGTTTCTCGACAACGTGCGCGTGCCCGCAAACAACATTGTCGGCGAGGTCGACAAAGGCATGCAGGTGATCATGACCGCGCTCGGGCACGAGCGTGGCACGCTGGTGCTGGTGGATCGGGTCCGCATGCGCCGGCAGATCGAGCGGCTCCTGCAGCTGATCGGCCGCGTCGCCAACGGTTCGGATCGTACGATGCGGCAACAGGTCGCTCAGTACTACACCGAAGTCGAGATCATGCGGCTCCATTGCGTGCGAGTGATGAGCGATCTCGAACAAGGCCGGCCACCGACGGACGTGTCGATTCTGAAACTGTTCGGCAGCGAGTTGGCGCAGCGCCTCGACGACTTCGCGCTCAGCGTGCAAGGTCCGTACGCGCAGCTATGGAAAGGCGCGCCACGCGTCATCGACGACGGCAGTTGGCAACACGGATGGCTGATGGCGCGCGCCCTCACCATCGCGTCGGGCACCTCGGAGGTGCAGCGCAACACCATCGCGCAACGGCTGCTTGGCTTACCGCGCAACGTGTAGACGAGCGGTTGACCGCTCAAGACGGCTGCCCCGCTGTCCAACAGCCCGTTGAAGAAGACATGCTCGGCATCTCACGCACAGAACTCCTCTCCCGCATTACTAGCGGGAGAGGAGACCTTGGTGGCTCGGTGTCATTCATGATGATGCTTCGCACTTTTCAACGCGCTGCTAATCGAGGAAACGCAGAAACCGACCTTGGACGCGCCGTCAGGTCAGCTTCTGCTCCGAGAGCTTGCTCTCGGCGACTTCACAGTCCTGGTCTTCTTCCGATTCGACTCGGCCGCCATGCGATGAGCTTCCTGCACATGGACGGCGACTTCGCGCCAATCTACCTTGCCGTCGAGGCGCACACCGATCCATCCGTTGTGCCCAACGTACGGAGGCACAAAGAATCGCTCCGGAGCGGCGCCGACGAGGATCTCCTGGGCCCCCGGCGGAGCCTGACACCACACGGCGACCCGTCCGTCGCCGTGGTGGTTGTCGACGAACATAGCGAACATCTTTTTCCCCTGCACGCGAAACGTCGGTGCGTTCCACGCGGTCTTCTCCATGACTTCGGGTAGAGCGAAGCAGAGCTTGCGCAGCCGCTCGAGCGGATTGTGAGGTGGCATTCGG
>JBGOUW010000236.1:0-7512 GCA_041477755.1 Binatia bacterium | reverse complement strand
GGTCGTTTTCCAGCCCGACCGATCCGTTCACCGGTGAAGTAAACAAGTACATCAGCATCGGTGGCGATCTGCGTGTGAGCAATGTCGCCACCTTTCAGGACCAGGGTGCCAACGGGCGCGTGAACAACAACACCGCCTTCCGCGGCCGACTCCAGACCGACACCCTCGACGTCAACGAGGCCGAAACGTATTTGGAGCTGCGGCTGATTCCCGAGATCCTCACCTTCTATCTCGATCAGGAGTTCGCGCCGAGCACCGACACGCGCGAGGTCTTCGGCTTGCTCCGCGGCTTGCCGTTCAACGGCTTCGTCAAAGCCGGCCGCATGTTTCTACCGTACGGACTGCAGCTGCTCGATGACACCGCGTTCATCCGCGGCGGGCGCAATGGCTCGTCGACAACAAACTTCAGCTTCAACACCCGCCAGGCCGCGTTTGAAGTGGGGGTCGAACCGGGGCCGTACAGTGCGGTGTTCGCGGTGTCCAATGGCGCGTCAGGGGATCGCGATGTGTGGGTGACTGGGACGGTGTCGGCGATGTGGACCGAGGTGCCGGTCGTGCGCAACGTCTTCCTCGGCGGGTCCGCCGCGCACATGGGAGGCAGCGTTGACAACGTCGAGTTCTGCTTCTTCGGCGGCAGCAACCTTGGGCCGCTGACCGGTCTGGGCGAAGTCGACTTCCTCGAAACCAGCACCACGACCGCTGGGCAGCAAGGCACCTTCATCGGCTACGGCGAGCTCGATTACTTGTTGATGCGTTGGCTCAACCTCAAGTCGACCGTCAGCTACTCCGACGATGACGGCGATCTGAGCAGCCGCGTCAATGATAGCGAGAACGTCGTGACCGTCGGCCTCGAGCCGTTTCTCAACCGCTTCGTGCAGGCGCGGCTGACCTACTCCGTGAGCAACGGCGTCCAGTCGAAGCCCAACCACAACCAAGATCTGTGGATCGCCGAGCTGCACTTGTTCTTCTGAGCAGTGCGGGGCAGCGTAGCCAACAGCCGACTGGTTTCTTCACGGCAACGCCCCCTGCACGATCCACGCGCGAATGAGTTCGATCTGATCCGTCGTCAGTGGCGGTTTGCCGAGCGGCATGAGCGAACCCTGGGGCGGACTCGGATGGGTCACTTTGATCAGCAGAAAACTGTCGGGTGCATCGCCGGGCTTCACGCGCAGCAACTGCGCTATCTGAGCGGCAACATTCGCCGCCGGTACGTTCACCAGCTGCGCGTACGATTGCCCCTCTACGAGCGAGAGATCCCCGGCTTGGAATTCGGCGGTGTGACAGAACTCGTCGATACAGGTCGTGTTGAAGATACGGGTCTGAATGTTGGCGAAGGTTGCGTCCGAGTTGAAGGTTGGCGTCGCGGTCGCCGTGGGTGTTGGCGAGGACGATGGTGTGGTGGTCACTGTAGGTGTCGATGTCGCGGTGGGCGTGGCTGGGAGTGTGCCCGTTGGCGTAAGCGTCGCCGTGTTGCTCGGCAGCGGCGTGGCGGTCTGCGTCGGCGACGCTGTCGCGGTGGCAGTGTGAGCCTCGGTGGGAGTCAGCGTCGGCGTCGGCGATGCGCTTTCGAATTGTGGCGCGCCGGTTCTGATCCACACGCGGATCTGTTCGACCTGCGCGGCCGACAACTGCGGACCGGCGAGCGGCATGCGACTCCCTTCACCGGGCGCCGGGTTGCCGCACTTGATGACAAGGAAGCTGTTGTCGGGCTCGAATGGTTGCACACGGCGCAGCCCGGCTTGCTGTGCGACGGCGTTGTTGGTCGGCTGTTGCAGCAGGTCATGGTAGGCATCGGCCTCCACGAGGGACAGATCGCCGGCGCGGCTGATGGGGTTGTGGCAGCTGCCACTGATGCAGCTGGGATTGAAGATATCGCGTTGGATCGCCGCGAGGCCGCCGCTGGCATCCGAGCCAACGTCCGGCCCCGCCCCCGCACAACCGAGCACCGTCGTTAGGAGGACGAGGGCAACGAGCAATCGGATGCGTGCGCAAGGGTAGGAGCGCAACGGCGTAGGCTCCGACGAGACGCGCTAGAGCGGCTTCGAGGCCGTGACCATGAGGCTGGCCACGCCTTGGCGCACGAATTTCTTGCCGGTGACTTCGGCGCGGCTGCCGGCCAACTTCTTGAGCGCCTCGTAGGGCTCGTTGTTGTCGTGATCGTCGATCAACAGATACACGTCGCCGGCATCGGTGAGGATGCCCATCGGTACACCTGACTTGGCGCACAACAGAGCGCAGCTCTTGTGGTCCGGACCCTTCTTGTCCTTGGCCATATAGCAGGCCATGTCGAGGACCTCGCCTTGGAAGGTGACCACCTCCTGCGCCCGCGCAGTCGGCCGAAGCCACGGCGAAACGAGAGCGATAGCGCTGGCCACCAATACGATGAGAACACGACGCCGCATTGCCCACTTCTCCCTTTGCAAACGCAACCGGCGTCAGTAGTATGTGCCGTGAAAAGCTTTGTCAATTTGAGTTGTGGCGATGCAGGAAGATTCTCAGTACGGGACGGAATTGCTGCGTCGCGCGACGACCGAGTCGTGCGGCTGACCGCTCCCGTCACTGCCGAACCGCGTCGCTTGCGCAGAGAAATCGACCGATCGCGCAGAAGGACGGTGTCATGTCGCTGAGTAGCCGCCCCGAACCTGCTATGAACCCGGCGCGCCGTGAGGGACGGCACAGCGAACCTACGATGACATCCGGCAATCCATTTCGGCAACAGTTCGGGTTCGTGTACGGCACCGGGCTGGCGTTTGGGCTGCACCTCGGGCTGCTTCATCTCTATCTGTTTCGCTCACCCGGCGCGCTGGCGACCTTCCTCGTCAGTACGCTGATCTTCTCTACCGTCACGCTGATGTTGTGGAAGTGGATGCTGCCGCGCTTCGCCACTGTGCCGCGCGGGTGGCGGTTGGTGGCGCAGTTGGCCATCTGTGCGTTGGTGTTCACGGTCTTGTCGGTGGTGGTGACGGAAGCGCACGCCGCCATCGTGGGCGGGTCGTCGATCTTTTTCTATCCGTACACCGGGGGCGAGATTACGGTGACCGTTCCGGCCGCAGCGCTGCGCGGGGCGCCGCTCATGTACACGCTGATTCCGATCGTCCCGACGGCGCTGATGTGCGTGGTGGGCTTCAACCAACATTGGTGGCGCATCCTGACCCTCGAAAATCGCGAACGCGAGCTGCGCGAATCGGCGGTCACGGCGCAGTTGGCCGCGCTGCGCGCACAACTCAATCCGCACTTCTTCTTCAACAGCCTGAACTCGATCGCGCAGTTGATCTCGACCGATCCGGCGAAGGCGGAGGCCTGCGTGGAACGGCTGGCGGAGATCTTTCGTTACATGTTGCGTCGCGGCCATTCCGAGTTCGTGTCGCTGCAAGAAGAGCTGGAGATTGCCGAAGCCTACTTGGAAATCGAACGCGCGCGTTTCGGTGACGATCTCACCGTCGAAGAACAAATTGATGAGCGCGCCCGGCGCGTACCCGTGCCCGAATTGATTCTCCAGCCGCTGGTGGAAAACGCGGTTAAGCACGGCATCTCGCGCAAGATCGGCGGTGGACGGGTGCGGATTGAAGCGGCGTTCGACAACGGCGATCTCCGGCTCACGGTGGCGGATACCGGCGCGGGGATTCCCGCCGGTCGCGACATCTTCGATTCGGGGGTCGGACTGAAGAGCGTGCGCGACCGTTTGCAGCGCCTCTACGGGCCCGCCTACGCCCCCGTCGTGCACAGCGCGAACGGGCAGGGGACCACGGTGACGCTGCGCATTCCGTTGCCCACCGGAGCCGGTGAGGCCTGATGATGCCACGATTCGCACCATGATTCGAACGCTGTTGGTAGACGACGAAAAATTGGCCCGCGACCGGCTCGCTTCCTTCCTCAAGGGCATTCCCGATGTCGAAGTGGTTGGGCAGGGCAAGAACGGCGTCGAAGCCGTCCGCATGATCGAGGAGTGCGATCCTCAGATGGTATTGCTCGACGTGCAAATGCCGGGGCTCGACGGGTTCGGTGTGTTGCGCAGCATCACCAAGACGCCTCAGATCGTGTTTGCCACAGCCTTCGACGAATACGCGATCCGCGCCTTCGATGTTCACGCGGTCGACTACTTGCTCAAGCCGATCACCCGCGCGCGCCTGGAGCAGGCCGTGGGGCGCGTGCGCGATCGTTTGGCGGCGCACTCGCCGGCACCGCAGCTTCGCGCGATCATGGATCTGCTCGCCAAGCGCGAGCCGCGCTATGCGGTGCAGGTGCCCGTTCACAAGGGCAAGCAGATCGTCATCGTCGCAGTCGAGGATGTCCTGTGGTTCGAAGTGGAGTATCGCCTGGTTTACACTCACGTCGATGGCAGTCGGTACATGACCAACTTCACGCTGAAGGAGCTCGAAGAGCGCCTCGATCCCGAGGTGTTCTTCCGCGCCCACAAGTCGCGGCTGGTCAACTTGCGCAAAGTGAAGGCGATTGTTCCGTGGTTCGGTGGTCGCTTCAAGCTGGTGATGCGGGATCAGGCCGGCTCGGAGGTCGAGCTGAGCCGGGCGCAGGCGCGCACGCTGCGCGCGCGGATGAAGTGGTGAGTTGCGCGAGTTGGCGCGCCAGCTGCACGCACAAAGTGGGCGCGGAAATCGCGTTGACCCTCTCAACGAAAGAGTTTACAGTCCGGCCCCATCAAATCAGCTGATCATCAAGACGGTAAGGCGCCTGAAGGAGCAAGTATGCGAACGCGAGGCTTGGTTTGGATAACGGGCGTGGCCCTGTGGTTGAGCGTGGGGGCCGGATCGCCGGCGTTGGCGGACTGCCCGGGCGATTGCCCGGTCGCCGGCGGCGGCACGCCGAGCGTGGATTGCTTAGCCGAGTATTTCGGTTTGGCCGCGACCACCGCGGCGGCGGTGAACACGATTGAATGTCGGGACGGTGATGCCGCGTGCGACCACGATGGCGCGGTCGACGGCAAGTGCGTCTTCAATGTGCACGTCTGCGTCAATCAGGACGATCCAAATCTTAGCGCGTGTAGTGCGAAGGGCGTTACGAGCTATCGCCTGAAGAGCGCGACCGGCAACGCCGAACTGACCAGCTTGCAGTCGAAAGTGACGGCAATCCTCCCCACCAGCGAGGGCCGCTGCAGCGCCGAGCAAACGCTCACGGTGCCACTCTTGGGTCCGGCGGACAAACATCTGCCGGGGCAACTCCGCATTCGCGCCACGGCCAGCGGTGCGGCCGCTAGCGATTACGATCAGGTCGCACTGGTGTGTACTCCCCCGCCACGCCCCCTGGGCGTGCGCCACTTCAGCATCAATCCCGGCACCAGCCCGCTGCAGGCGATACTGGGTGGATTAGCGCTCTCGCCGGGCAAGTTCCAAGGCTATCTCGATTTGCGTGCCGGTATCCCGGATGAGAAGGGGATTGCCGTGATCGACGTCGTCGGTGCCAGCGAATTCGTGTTCGCCGATCTGCGGCCCTTGGCTAGCAACATCTTGTGTCTGAAACCGCACGTGCCGGCGATGGCTGCGGGCATTGTCGCCTGCAAGGGTCAACTTGACCTGAGCTACTCCGCCACCGTCAATCACGTCGCCGGTGTGGTGGGCGAGAACGGCTTTACGGAAGAGGATTGCACAAATCTGACCGGCACGCTGGGCCACGGCCACGTGGAAGGTCCGGACGAGGAGCATCCCGGTGTCTGCAATGGCCCAACCAACGTCGGCGGCGCCGGCTTGGGTGATAGCGGCCACGGCGCGATGGCGCTGATTCCGGATTCCGCCACCGGCTTGAACGGGTTGACCTTCGATCTCGCGTTCATCACTCCGGGTCGCTGCCGTGGCAATACCGCGATGGCGTGCACCAGCAGCGCCAATTGCGGCGCCGATGACGTCTGCATGCTAACCTGCGCGGATGCTCCGGCGGGGCAAACGGTACCGCTACCGTTCGTCTCCGGACCGGTCCACGTCGGCATTCAGAATGCCGACGCGACCGACGGCAACGATCGCGTGTTCGACACCAAGGGGCAGAACTTCTCCTGTTACAACTGGGCCACCGAGAACGGGCCAGGCAAGCTGGTGTTTGGCTTCGCCCAACTGCACGGGTTCTCCCTCGGAGAGGGACAGCCCCTGAGCGATCTGATTACCGCTTTCGTGTTGTCGGATAAGTGAACACTTCGTCCCCGACACCCGCGCAGCGCGGTGAGTCTTGGCAACGCCGCGCCGCTTGGCGCGTGCTCGTCGCCTGCGTGAGCTTCGGGTTCTGCGTCGGCGGGTTCTGCGTCGGATTGTTCGGCGCGCGCGTGTCAGCGCAGAACTTTGCCCCCGGCGATGCCAACTGCGACGGCGTGATCAACGCCGCGGACCTGGCCGCGTTGCAAGCTGCACTGTTTCAAAGCGGTGACTGTTCGGGGGCCGACGCCAACGGTGACGGCCGGGTGAGCGTGGCCGATCTCACCGCGTTGATGATGAAGTTGGGTAGCCCAACCCCGACCGCGACCGGGTCGGGCGCACCGTCGCCGACAATCACGACGACTCCGTCGCGCACGCTGACGGGAACGCGCACGCTCACGCCAACGCTGACGCCGACGGATACGCGGACCGCCAGCCCCACCCGCACACCGACCAATACCCGAACCCCGACCGAAACGATCACCGGCACCTTGCCGCCCACCGACACGCCGACGAATACGCCGACTGACACCAACACGGCGACGCCGACACAGACGCCCACGATCACGCGGACACCGTCGATCACCCGCTCGCCGACGATCACACTGTCGCCGACGATTACCAAGACGCCGACGTTCACGCGCACGCCGTCGGCGAGCGCGACGCCCTCAACCACCCCCTCAGCAACGCCCACGCGCACCAACTCGCGCACCGCCACCGCGACTTGGACGCCGACCCAGACCCGCATTCCCACGTACACGTTCACTCCGACGTTCACGCTGTCGCCCGCGCCGACGCTGCCCCCGACCAACACGCGCACGCCGACGCGCACCCCAACCAATACCCTGACCGCTACCGTTTCGTTGACCCCGACCGTGTCGCCGACCCCTCGGCCGTCGCTGACGCCGACCGCCTCTGCGACATCGACGATCACGCGGACGGCCAGCCTGACGCGGACGCCGAGTCGTACTCCGACGTCGACAAGCTCGCCGACGTTGACGCCCACAGGGACCGCGACGCTGACGCGCACCATCACGCGCACCCCGACGATCACGGGAACCCCCACGAATACCGGCACGGCAACCAAGACCCGGACCGCGTCGTTCACCCCCACCAACACTCCCACGTTGACGAGCACGAAGACGGCGACCTTCACGCGCACGATAACCGCGACGGTCACGCCGTCGCTGACCCGCACGGCTACTCGCACCGTCACTCCGACGATCACCAAGACTCCCACCCGCACGCCGACACCGACGGTACCGATCCCGTTTGGTCCGCACCTCACCTTCTTCGGCTTGGCGGGTGCGGACAATCACGTGGCGACACCCACCACCAGCGACGTTCAAGGGCATGATGTCTACGTGCGCACGGTGGG
>JBGOUW010000344.1:0-5578 GCA_041477755.1 Binatia bacterium | reverse complement strand
GCCTGCACCATCTGGTCGTGCGTGCGGGATTTTCGGTCAATGAAGCGGTCGCAGAATCTCACGGTGGCGTCATAAACGATCTGGGACTTCTGGTAGGACAGAAGTTTTTCGTAACCGCCGTGCGGCGGGATGAAACCTTCAGGCACGGTTGGGCCTCCTGAAATTGGACGCATCGGTCTCATGTGACTGATCGTTGCTCACTTCTCAACTCCTTCCTCTTTCTCGACCAGTGCCACGATCTCCCGCAAATCATCCACCACCGCTTCCAGCTCGGTGATGGCTTCGGCGGCGAGGTCCTGCGGCTCTGGCAATTCGTCGGCGTCTTCGAGCGAATCGTCCTTGAGCCACTTGAAGCTGTCGAGCTTGAAGTCGCGTTGCTTCACTTCGCTGATGTGGAAGCCGCGCCAGCGATCGTCTTTCGAGTCGGACGGCTTGCGCTTCGATCGGCCGTTTGGATCAACTCCGAAACACTTGTCGAACTCGGCGAAGTGCGCGGGCGCCAGCGGGCGATCCTTCTTGGTGATGCCGGGGACGTTGGTGCGCGCGTCGTAGATCCACACCGTCTCGGTCGGCGCGCCCTTGGTGAAGAAGACGACGTTGGCTTTCACGCCCGGGCTGTACGGCGTGAACGTGCCGCGCGGCAGACGCAGCACCGTATGCAACGAGCAATCTTTCGTGATGATCTCGAATACCTCGCCGGCTTGATCGGCGAACAGACAGTTGTCGGGCAGCACGACCGCGGCGCGGCCGCCGGGCTTGAGGATGGTCAGGACATGCTGCAGGAAATTGAGCTGCTTGTTCGAGGTCTCGATAGTGAAGTCGTCGCGCGCCGGCGCTTGATTCGCGCCCTTGGTGCCGAACGGCGGATTGGTGAGCACGACGTCGAAGCGCTGACCGGACGGGGGTTCGTAGATCGCGTCGCCCAACGCGATGTGCGGCTCGATGCCGTGCAAGTACAGATTCATCAGCGCCAAACGTCGCGGGCGCGGTACCAGGTCTTGGCCGAAGTATGTGTCCTTCTTCACTCGCTTCGCGGTCTCGCGATCGAGCGCGCCGCCCTTCGATGCTTCGATCAACCACTCGTACGCAGCCACGAGGAACCCACCGGTGCCGCATGCCGGATCGCTGATAGCGAACTCGCGATGCGTGCGCGGATCGGGCTTCATGCAGCGCACGATCGACTGAATCAAGATGCGCGGCGTGAAATACTGCCCCGCACCCTTCTTGCCTTCGCTCGCCGCTTTCTCCAGCAAACCTTCGTACGCGGCGGCCTTCACGTCGACGCCGAGCGTCGTCCATTCGGTCTCGTCGATCAGGCTGACCAGCCGCTTCAGATTCACCGGATTGTTGAAGCGCGACTGCGCACCCGAATAAATGTCGCCGAGAATGCCCGGCGACTTGCCGAGGGTGCGCAGAACATCGACGTAGTGATCGATCAATTCGGTGCCGCTGTGATCGCGCAGCGTCGGCCAGTCGCAGGTCTTGGGAAGGGTGACCCCGCGCTCATCTGCCATCTTGAGGAACAGCAGGTAGGTGATCTGCTCGATGTAGTCGCCGTAGTCGACGCCGTCGTGACGCAGGGTGTGGCAGAAGCCCCAGAGTTTCTGGACGACGTCGGTCATATCGGAGCCCTCACCCTATCCCTCTCCCAGCGGGCGAGGGGATCGGAGTGGATGCAGCTCGCCTCGTTTTTCCTCTGCCGCCTGGAGAAGGGTGTCCTGTCCGCCGATCAATGCCCCTGAGGGTTGCGGGCGAGAGAAACACCTCTCCGCAGCGCTCGCACACTTCCGCGGCCACGTTGATTTGAAGGAGTCGCCCACCCCATTGATGCGCATGTTCTATTCGCCGCCGGCGGAGTGCTCCCTTGCAGTAGAAGCAGATCTTCATGTCCGACTCCGCTTTCCGGCCCCCTCGCCCCCTGGGAGAGGCTTGGGGTGAGGGCTCCTCAAAGCATCGACGATTCGTTCCAACACGGCCTCCACGTTCTTCAACACCTGATCGTCCC
Organism: Binatia bacterium; assembly: GCA_041477755.1. Lineage (GTDB taxonomy): Bacteria > Desulfobacterota > Binatia > HRBIN30 > JACQVA1 > JACOST01. Next base: position 3,573 of record JBGOUW010000344.1, on the reverse strand, counting down.
AGAATCGCAACACTCGATAGCCTTGAGTTTCCAGATACGCCGTCCTCGCGTCGTCGCGTGCAACATTCACCGCATGCTGACTGCCGTCAAGCTCGATGACGAGGTGGTGCTCGTCGCAACAGAAGTCGGCGAAGTATCGGCCGATGGGATGCTGTCGGCGGAACTTCGCGCCGTTGACTTGGCCTCGGCGGAGCTTCTGCCAGAGTTTCTGCTCGGCGTCGGTTTGGCTGCGGCGGAGTGTTCGCGCTCGGTTGCGTTGGCGAGTGGTGATCGAGGGATGCGCGGTCTTTGTCACGGAGCCCTCACCCTAGCCCTCTCCCAGGGGGCGAGGGAACCGGAGCGGCACTCCAAAGGCAAACATCAAACAGACACCGGTGTCCATTGCTCTGCTCCGATATTCTGTTCCGCCCCCTCGCCCTTTGGGAGAGGGTTGGGGTGAGGGCTCCGGCGTGAGGGCTCATGCCGCGATCGCCTCGTTGACCTTGTGCAGCAACTCTTCCAGCTTGCCGCCGAAGGCACGATTCGCGGGACGCCAACCGCCTTCGCGCGTGAACACCGGCACGATCTGAAAGTCGTCTGGCGCGATCGTCAGGTTCTCGATCAAGTGCGCGCGGATGCGATCGAGCCATTGGCGCTGCTCGTCGGTGAACTGCTGACCGGCACCGATCTGCGCCAGCGCGTGATTGACCCGCTCCGCCGCGGTGAGCAATGGCTCCTGCTCGTCTGCGGCGTGCTTCACCATCGAGATGATGTCGACCAACGCCTTGCCGTAGCGCGCGGCGTGCGCCTTCTGCAGGTTATCCTCGGTGAACCGCCACTGCACGGCGCCGAGTTTGCGCCGCAGGTCGAACAGCGCCTCGGTGCTCCAGCGTTGCGGACGATCGAGCAGAATGCCGATCGCGTCGATCTCGTCATGTTTCTCTGCCACGAAGCGCGCGAAGGCGGTGAGGTAGTCGTCGGGTTTGTATTCCTTGCCGGCCGCGTCGCGGATGAGAATGTCCGAGCTGACGGTGTCTTGCGTCTCGACGGCGACAACGAAGACGCGCGCCGGGCGTGGATAGTTCACCAACAGATCTTGAAAGGCCGGGTCGCGCAGCAACTTCATCGTGCCGGTGAAGTCGTGCTCCAGCGCCGCTGGGAGTTGCTTAGCGAAGCGACCGAGGTCACCGTCGTCAACATAGGCGGCAAACAGTTCGCGCGCTTCGGCCGACATCTCTTTGTCGATGCGGTGCAGCCGTTTGACCAGGCAGCGGACATTGTACAAGCGATCGCGGTTGTTCCAGATATCGTCGATGATCTCTTGAATCGTCCGTGAAGGCTTCTCGGGCGGATCCGCAGTGAAGGCCGATGCGCTCTTGAAATAGGCCAGCAGCGAACCGTCGAAGCAATCGAAGACGGTGAAGTGCGATTTGTCGGGGTACTTCTCGCCTTTGCGCGTGCCGCGGCCAAGCATCTGCTCGAACAAGATGCGCGACTTCACCGGGCGCAGGAAGACGATGAACTCCAGGTCGGGAATATCGACGCCGGTGGAGAGCATGTCGACGGACACAACGATGCTGGGCTCGGGACGATTGCGGAACTCGCGAATCCGCTGCAGCGGTCGATCCACCGTGGGGCTGCCGGTGATCTTCTGCACGAACGCATCGCCGCGACCGAAAGTGTCCCGGCAAATGCCGACGAGCTGGTCGGCATGCGAGATGTGCGGCAGGTCGTTCACCGCGAAGATCAGTGTTTTCGGAAAGCGCCCGTACTGCTGCTCGTGGGCGAGCGCGAAGCGCTTCACTTCCTCGATGATCTTCCGATTCGAGTCGGGCGAGGTGACGCGCTGCTCGATCTCGGTCGTGTCGAATTGCCGCTCGTCTTCGAGCAAGTCGAGTTGCCCGGTGCCAGAGGTCTGATCGATCAGTTCGACTTGCTCGCCTTCGCGGAGGAACACGCCGTTGAGACGCACGTCCGACTTGATCGTCACGACATCATAGTCGACCAGGTAGCCCTCGCGGACGGCACGTTCATATTCGTAGCGGTACACGATCTCGTTGAAGTACGCCTTGGTGTGGGCGGCGGGCGTGGCCGTCAGGCCGATCTTGATCGCGTCGAAATGGTCCAGCGTGCTGCGCCACATCGACAGCTCGGCGGTGGTGTAGCCGCGGTGGCACTCGTCGGCGATGATCACGTCGAAGGCGTGGATCGGGATGTCGAGTTTGTCCGCGTCGTCGTCCGATTCCTCATCGCCCAAGGCAAACGACGCACCGCGACCGAAGAGGTTGATGGCCATCCGCTGAATCGTGCACACGTACACGAACGCGTGGCCGGGCTGCGGATCGAGCAAGTAGCCGGCGGGCAGGACCTTCGGATCGAACTTCTCATCCTCGCCAAGGTCTTCACGGCGAAAGCGTTGGCTGTAGACTTCGTAGATGTTGGTGAACTTCAAGCCGGGCTCGGGCTCAAAGGACGCGAAGGTGCGCACCGCTTGCGCCGCGAGCGCGCGGCGATCGACGAGAAACAGAATCCGCCGGCCGACGCCGGACTTCATCAACCGGTAGGCTTGATTCACCATCGTCACCGTCTTGCCCGTGCCAGTGGCCATGGCGAGCAACATCTGCCGCTTGCGATTGACGATGGCTTGCTCGACCGCAGCGTTCGCATCGATCTGGTAGGGACGCAGCCATTGGTGACTATTCGCATTGGCGGTGAACCAGGCGCAGGCCGCTTCAAAATCGCGCTGGAGCAATTCCCGCAACGCGCCCGGTGTGTGGAAGCCGGCAATCCGGCGCGAGGCGTTCAGTTGGTAGCGAACATCGTGGTACCAGATGACCTCGCCGTTGGTGGAGTAGAGAAACGGTACACGGTATCCGCGAAAGTTGAACGGGCTGTCAGTCGCTCCGCGCGAGTAGCGCTCGGCCTGAACGAGCACGTTCTGCGGTCCGAGGCTCAGCTTCTTCGCCTCGACGATACCGAGCGCCTGTCCGTCGGCGCACAGGGCGTAGTCGGCCGGGCCTGTGTCCGTTGGATATTCTTCGAGGGCGTGGCGCTGGTAAAAGCGCGCCGGGCGCACCGCACCCTTGCGGACGATTTCCCAACCGGCACCGGTGATCCGCTTGTCGATGCGGGTCCGGCGGGTGCGCGCTTCAGACTCGTCGTGCGGCTTGCTACTCATGCGATATCACGCTCGTCGGTTCTTAGGGTGGCAATCGCCGGGTTGTCAATGAAACCGCGAACCGCGCCAGCGCGTCCGCCGCCTTTCCCTGTGCCGACGGGATTGTTAGACTCGAAACGAAAGGAGTGCTGATGGCCATCAAACAGATCGCGCCCGCCGAAGCGCATGAGCTGATCGGTAAGGGCTACCGTTATCTCGACGTCCGCACGGAGGCGGAGTTCGCTGCGGGCCATCCAGCCACCGCGGTCAACGTGCCGGTGTTCGTGCGTGACACCGCCAGCGGACAGATGGCCCCGAATCCAGAGTTTCTCGCCGTCGTCGAACAACACTTCCCGAAAGATGCCGCGGTGGTGATCGGGTGCATGTCGGGGATGCGCTCACAACGCGCGGCGGAGATGATGGCGAGCGCCGGATTT
>JBGOUW010000011.1:0-21093 GCA_041477755.1 Binatia bacterium | reverse complement strand
GGTGATGAGGTAGCTTTCCTTGTCGATGAAGAGAACGCGCTTGCCGTACGCATACTGCGGCTGCTTCGGCTTGCCTTCGATGACGTAGACCTCGCGCTTCTCCCAATTGTCGCAAAAGACGAAGTCGCCGCTCCCCGGGCAATACTCGACCGGAAATTTCTCCGCGTGGAGCGAACCGAGCATTGTCTTGTCGCCAAGATACTTCCACTCGAACCAGCCGATCTGGCCGGCATAGCCGCTGTAGCTGTCGACATCGGTGTCCTGGCCGAACAACGAATCGGAACGCTGGGAGCTCGACAGGCGGCGGACGCGCCTCAGAGTGGGGAGATAGAGCCACGTGTCGTCTTGGTGGTCCGGGTCGAGGTAGCGAATAGCAGTGAGACCAATCCCCTTCAGGTCGAACGGCTCGAGGATCGGATGCAGCGAGGTCTTGTATCGCACCTTGTCCGGGTTCGGCAGATCCGGCTTGGGATCGACATAGAGGCGCGAGGTGTAGAAGAGCACCCGCAGGTGATCGAGCAGGTAGTGGCGTTCGGGGGCCATTGGCCCGTCGGTCACCGGTCCGGTGTCGGCATCGAAGTTGCGCGCGTCGCTGTCGTCGGTCACGTACGGCTTGTACTCGTAGTTCCACATGATCTTGACGGCGATCTGCGGATCATTTTGATCAAGCTTGGGGAAAGGCAGGCCGGTGATGTGGCCTTCGATCGAGCGGCCATCCGGCGCGAGCTTGACCTGGCCGGCATTCTTCTCAGTGGCCTCGCGGAACGCCTTGTCCCACTCGATTTTCTTGTACGGGACGATCTTCAGCTGCATGCCGCGTTCGATGCACCACTTGACCCCGGGCGACACGAGATCGGAAACCTTGTCGATGTTGTTCTTGGAAACCGTCTCGCCCGGCTCCACATCGGCGGGCGCCGGGCTCGTTGTGCCCAACAGCAACGCGGTAGCAACGCCGCAGATCCAGGCACGCCGTGATCCATCCGTCATCTTGTCTGCCTCCAACCTGCTTCGCTCGGTACAATCGGCTTCCGACGGCTCCAGCGAGTAAGTGCAGCGGCGCTTCGATCAAATCGCTGGGCGCCTGGCTTCTTTCAGGTCGTAGCAAGCCAGGCGGTTTACCTTCGCTGCCAATGCATTCCACGAAGCGACTGCCCCATACTGCAGGAAGAGTCCGCGAGTCAACCAGATGCGAACACCAGATGCGAACATCTGTCTCGCCGTTCGGGATGTGAATTGGGCGTCGTCTCTCGGTCGCTACGGAATCAGCACGACACGCCCGAACGCCTGGCGACTTTCGATGAATGCATGCGCGGCCGCCGCTGCGGCGAGCGGGAACGTGCGATCGATGACAATCTGCAGCGTGCCGCGCGCCACATCGTCGAGGTGGCGTTGGATCATGGCGTGTACGCGCTGATGATTCAGCACCAACTCGGCGCCCAGGAAGATCCCCGTCAGCGTCTTGTTGCCGGGGCGGAGCTGATCGGGGTTGGGAACGTACGAGTCGCGACCCGCCGAACCGACGTAGCTGATGCGGCCGCGATACGCCGCCGCCGCGATGCTGCCTTCGAGCGTATGTCCGCCGACGGAGTCGACGATGAGGTCGGCGCCATGTCCTTGGGTCAGCCCCTGCACGGCACCGACGAAATCGTTCGCCCGATAGTTGATGCCATGGTCGAGGCCGTACTGTTTGAGGCGTTCGAGCTTGGCGTCACTCGACGCCGTCGCCAGCACCGTCGCACCGGCGCGCTTGGCCAGTTGAATCGCCGCCATGCCGACTCCACTCGCCCCAGCATGGACCAGCACGGTCTCGCCGGCGCGCAGGCGGCCGAACTCGAACAAGCAATCATCGGCCGTTCCGACGGCGATTGGCACGCAGGCCCCGAGTTTCAGATCCAGCTCGTTGGGTAAGACCCACGTCATCTGCGCCGGCACGACAGCCCGCGCCGCATGCGAGCCATGCATCATCACCGCGACGATGCGCTGCCCCACTGTGCGATCCCTGACACGCTCGCCGACTGCGCGGATGACGCCGGCGCATTGATAGCCGACGATGTGCGGCCGCGACGCCAGCTCGCCGCCAGCGCGATGCAGCGTATCGCCGCCCTCAATGCTGATCGCGCCGACGTCGATGAGGACACTGCCCGCGTCGCAGACGGGGTCCGGCACGTCTTCGTAGCGAAACACCTCGGGTCCACCGGTTTCATAATATACCGCTGCTTTCATGCGCTTCGCCTCCGGAAGTAGCCGTGGATCATGAACGGTGAGAAAATCGATTTGAATTTTGCCTGCGGGTCGTTGCAATCAGGCGTCGTCTGGCATAGGGAAATCAAGCGTTTTACGCTTGGAGAGGTGGCCGAGTGGTCGAAGGCGCGCGCCTGCTAAGCGTGTGTAGGGGCTTATACCTCTACCGAGGGTTCGAATCCCTCCCTCTCCGTCACTATTTCGGGCAAAGCAAAGGTCGAGTTTCGGACCCGAGGCGTGGTCGCCCACACTTGGTGCGATTGATCGCCATTGCGGTGATCTCGCGCGGCGTCGCAAGCACACCACGAATGTTTACATCCGCACCTGTCGTGAGATCGGAACACGCTAGTTGGGTCTGCGACGTGCCACTGACGCGTTGGATCACGGTGTCGGGTTGGATCACAACCGTCAGCGTCCAGTTGGAGTGAGAGGTCAGATGGGCTTGGAACGTGCCGCCCTCGGCGGAGCACTCCGAGTCGTCGTCGAGTTGCAGCTCGACGTTGTTGACGCGGACCTCGTCGGGGGTGACGCGACCCCGAATGATGTGTAAATCGTGCAAAGTCGTGATCGCACCATCAAGGACAGTGAGATTGAGGGTGCTAGGTGCCGTGGCGTCAGCGGGGCGGAACTCCAGCACCCGATCGCCGGCGATCGCTCCGACCAACAGGAAGCTGCCGTCTGCAGCGGTGGTGTCGGCAACATCAGTGCCCTGAATGCCGACCCAGACCCCCCCGAACGCAGAGGCCTGACCGGCATCGCCCGCCGACGTTCCACCGACGACGATATCTTGAATATTGCCCTGCACCGTGGCGCTGCCACTGATACCGCTGCCGCCCACGCCGCCATCGGCGCACCCCGAGACGTGGACGCACGCCGCGAGTCCAATCAGCCAGAGCGTCAATCGCGGCAACGGCCGGGTCATCGTCGGGTTCCCTTCGTACGGCGGGCCGCTCGTGGGCGGTCCTGCGCTCGGCGCGGCTTGGTCGTCAGATTCTCCTCGGCCAAGTATATACCAAACGAGACCCGTGTGCGTCTGCCCCCCGGGGCCTTGAGATTGCGATCGCGATCGACACCGGCGAGCGCGCTGTTGCCTTCGAGCAGCGCGCGCATGGCGAGATTGCGCAGGCGACGCCGCAGCGCTGGCAAGGCGATGGCTCCGATGTTGTCGTAGCTGGCCTTTCGTTGGAAGCGACTACCCGCGGGGTTGGTGGACAGATTGTGGATCACGGTCTCGACAAACTCGGCGGCATCGCGGCCCAAGATGTCGAGCTTCTCAGAAAGGCCGCGGATGGGAACGTATCCGATCTCCGTGAGAGCGACCCGACCACGGGCTACACGAACCGCGCCGACTTCGGCGAGGCGGGTCAGCATCACGGTGGGATCGGCCGAGACGCACGCCGCGAGTTCGGCAAAGGAGCTGCGCCCGCGCAGCGGCAACACGCGCGGGCGACCGCGGGTCGAGTAACGTCGATCACTCAACCAGTGGCCGGCAAGGCGAAGACCGATCTCGTAGTCGACGCTTGGAGCCAGCCTAGGTGAGCGAGCAGTCGCAGCCATCGCCTCGGATGCCGCAGCCACAAACGCCGCAGCCCCGATTCCCTCACGAGCCGCCGCACCGGCGAGCGGCGTCAGAATTCGCCGCACCGCCTCCAAGAGCCCGATCCGCGCCAGCGCGCTGCCAGACTTGCTCCTCATTGACTTCCTTTGCGTCGGCGCACTAACGAAGCAGCCACCACGTTACCCAACTCAGCATGCCCCACAACCCGACGCTCAGCCATACGGAAACCACTGCGCCGAGTAGTAACGGCACGCCAGGGCCGTTCCAGGTCCAAATTGTTCGCTCAGGCAGAAACACGTGCCTCCCCCTCCCCCTCTCGCTGGGCTCTATGCTTACGCCCCCAACGGACAATTTCGGAGCGCAAGTAGTCGCTGTCAATTCCCAAGACTCCGCAGATGCTCTCAAAAGAAAAAATCCACGAAAGATCGTGCGATCGGATCCACAAATCGGCTTCGCGAAATCGTCGCTGCTCATGAATCGTGCGGACGTCAATATAGCTCTGGTAGCAGCGCAGCGTCTCCTTCAGAATCGCCCACATGAGCCGCTGTACACCGTCGTCCAACTTCGCATCATCGAACCGCGAGCGCGACTCGAGGGCGAAGCGGGAGATGCGACGTGATAGGAGACCGTGCGACTGATGCGGTCTGAGTTCACGCACTTTTGGAGAGGGGGCCGGTTCACCGGACGTCATGCGCATTACTCCTTGACGGACAACAGTGAAGTTTGCTTGGGTGCCTCGCTTCTCGGCTCGCATTGATGGGAAATATATCCCATATATTTAGGCTACGCAACCCACACCGCGCTTTTTTCTTCGCGGCGGCAGCCGGCTTCGCAATCTCACAAGCGGCGCTCGGGGGCGCCACCATCGATTTCGAGCGAAGTCTCACCGTGGGGACAGAGCCCGTCGCTCTGGTGATCGCCGACTTCAACAACGATGACAACCCAGATCTCGCCGTCGCCAATTCGGGCGACGACACGGTGTCTGTGATTCTTAGTTTGGGTGGCGGTGGCGCCTCACGTTCCTACCCAGTTGGCCGCACGCCGATGGCGCTCGCTGTGGGTGACATTGACGGAGACGGGGCACCAGATCTCTTGGTGGCCAACACGGGCGACGCCAGTGTGACCATCTTGGCGGGCTCGCGCAGCGGCCAGTTCACCACCATATCAACGCTCCCGATTCTCAGCGGTGTCCGGGCGTTGTCTCTTGCCGACATCGACCGCGACGGGCGATTGGACCTCGCGGTCTCCGACGGTAACCGTGCGGTGCTGATTCTTCAGGGGCAGGGGGCGTTCCAATTCTCCACTGCGAGTGTGCTCACCGCTGGACGGGGACCCAGTGCCTTGACGTTCTGCGATCTCGACCGTGACGGCTTCCACGATCTCGTCGTCGCGAACAACCTGGGGGGCAGCGTCTCGATCTTCCGTGGCAACCCCGACGGGACGTTCCTGCCACCGACCGAGCTGCCCGTGGGATCGTTTCCGTCGTCTGTGCTCGTCAGCGACGCCACCAACGATCGGCGACCCGACGTTGTGGTCACCAACGAGTTGACCGACGAGGTTGTCATCCTCCCTGGCAATCTTGATGGCACCTTCGGCGAGCCGATCGTCATCGGCACCGCCGGCGTACCAGAGCATGCGGTGGTGCGTGACTTGAACGGCGACGGAATTGCCGACCTCATCGTTGCCAACAGCTTCGGCGACAGCGTCTCCGCCTATGCCGGGATGGCAGACGGGAACTTCCCGAGTCGGATTGATTTCCCGGTCGGCACCACTCCGTTCGACGTCGCCGCCGCCGACGTCAACGGCGACGGCAAGCCAGACTTGGCCACCGCGAATCTCGACGAAGACACGGTAACCGTTCTGCTCAACACCACCGATTTCAAAGTACGGCCCGGCGACACTGATAGTTCCAGTGTGGTGGACGCCCGCGATACAGACGCAACCATCGAAGAACTCTTCGACGGCGATGGCGACAGTCTACTCGATAGCGCCGGCGGTTCGTTTCCTTCCGGCGCGGGCGTTGACGCGAACGGCGACAAACACATCCGAGTGAGCGACGTGACGGCGGGACTGCGAGCCGGCGCGGGCGAGTTCCATTTCAGGTAGGATAGAAATGGACCAGGGGCGGAATTGCGCCAAGTCATCCACCTCACGCTCGCCCACAAAAAGCACAGGCCCGGACCACATCGTGGCCGGGCCTGTGCGATTCGAGCAAACGTGCGTTACTGCGCGGCGGCCTTCTTCTCTTGGGCGCGCTGGCGGCGGGCACGTTTCCGTTCCGCCTCGGTCTTGCCGACCTCGCTCCGCTCTGTCAGCTCAACGACCGACATAGCGGCGGCGTCTCCGCGGCGCACGCCGAGCTTAATCACGCGCGTGTAACCGCCCGGGCGATCGCGAAACCGCGGCGCGATATCGTCGAAGAGCTTCTTGACTACCGAAGCACTGCGCACGAAGGCAAGTGCCTGCCGACGAGCGTGCAGCGTGCCGCGCTTGCCCAGCGTCACGATGCGATCGGCATAGGAGCGCAGCTCCTTCGCCTTGGCGTCGGTGGTCCGCACGCTCTCGTGTTCGAGTAGCGAAGTGACCAGGTTACGGAAGAGCGCCTTGCGGTGCGCGCTCGTCCGATTGAGTTTCCGTCCAGACTTTAGATGTCGCATGGCTTCTTCGGGCTCCTGCCGCCAGCCTTATGCCGGCGGCGGGGACTACGCCGACTCGCGCTCCTTGGCCATGCGCCGATCGAGTTCTTCTCGTGCCGGGAAGTTCTCGATGCGCATGCCGAAGTCCAACCCCATTTCGTGCAAGATCTCCTTGATCTCGTTGAGCGACTTGCGGCCGAAGTTCTTGGTCTTGAGCATCTCGCCTTCGCTCCGCTGCACCAACTCACCGATGTACTTGATGTCGGCATTCTGCAAGCAGTTCGCAGAGCGCACCGATAGCTCGAGTTCGGCCACGCTGCGGAAAAGGTTCTCGTTCAGCGTCGGCTGGCGCTGCTCGGCCACCTCGGCCATCTCGGCGGTCTCCTCGAAGTTGATGAAGACGCTGAGCTGATCTTGGAGAATACGGGCCGCGTAGGCGACAGCGTCCTCCGGACGCACGCTGCCGTCGGTCCACACTTCGAGGGTGAGCTTGTCGTAGTCCGTGCGCTGACCCACGCGCGCGTTGCTCACGTTGTAGTTGACCTTGCGGACGGGCGAGAACACGGCGTCGATCGGAATGGTCCCGACCGGATCACCCTCTTCCTTGTTGCGCTCGGCAGGTACGTAGCCCCGCCCGCTGCGAATATTCATCTCGATATCAAGCTTGCCCTCTTTGGCGAGCGTGGCGATGTGCAAGTCCGGATTGAGGATCTCCAGGTTGGGGCCACCCTGGATGTCGCCGGCCTTGATCTCGCCCACGCCCTTCGCCTCGATCCGCGCCGTGCCTTGCAAGCCGTCATGCAAGCGCAAGCGCACCTCTTTGAGATTGAGGATGATATCGGTGACGTCTTCGCGCACACCGGGTAAGGTCGAGAATTCGTGCAGCACGCCCTTGATGCGCACTGCCGTGATCGCCGAGCTTTGCAGCGACGAGAGCAGCACGCGGCGCAGGGCGTTGCCGACCGTGACCCCGAAGCCGCGCTCGAACGGCTCGCCCACGAACTTTCCGTAGGTCGGCGTTGAGGTCTTGTCGTCCGCATCAAGTTTCTTTGGCTTGAGCAGATCACGCCAATTGCGTTGTGCATGCATTGATTCCTCCGCCACGGTTCCCAGTATCGATCCGATCCAATCGAGCCTGGTCCATTTACTTCGAATAGAGCTCCACCACGAGTTTCTCGTTGATGGGCATGGTCAAGTCTGCCCGTGTCGGCAGCGCCTTCACTCGACCGGTGAATGCTTCGCGTTGGACTTCGAGCCAGTCGGGAGTGCCACGTCGTTCAGCCTGCGCCAACGCCTCCTGAATACGCACGACCACGCGGCTGGCCTCGCGTACGCTGACCACCTGGCCCGGCTTCAGCAAAAACGATGGGATATTGACCGTACGCCCGTCGACCGCGAAGTGGCCGTGTCGAACGAGCTGGCGAGCCTCGGCGCGCGAGGTCGCGAATCCCATACGATAGACCATATTGTCGAGCCGACGTTCGAGCAGCAACAACAACTGCTCGCCAGTGATGCCACGCGCCCGCTCCGCCATCTCGAAGTAGCGCCGGAACTGGCGCTCGAGTAGGCCGTACATGCGCTTGACCTTTTGCTTCTCGCGCAACTGCACGGCGTACTCGGAGAAACGCACCCGCCCTTGCCCGTGATCGCCGGGCGGATAGTTCCGCCGCTCGATGGCGCACTTGTCGGTGTAGCAACGCTCGCCCTTGAGGAACAGCTTCAAGCCCTCACGGCGACAGAGTCGACAGACAGAATCGGTATAACGAGCCACAGCGCTCTCCTGACTTACACGCGCCGCCGCTTAGGCGGGCGGCAGCCGTTGTGCGGAATGGGGGTCACATCTTTGATGATCGAGATCGCGAAACCGGAGGCCTGTAACGCGCGCAGTGCCGACTCGCGACCCGCGCCCGGGCCCTTCACGAACACCTGCACCGACCGCACGCCGAGTTCCATCGCCTTCTTCGCGGCCGCTTCCGCCGCGAGCTGCGCCGCGAACGGCGTCCCCTTGCGAGAGCCTTTCAGCCCCACGGAACCGGCACTGGCCCACGCGACGACTCCCCCGGTCGGATCGGTGATGGTGACGACGGTGTTGTTGAAGGTCGAATGAATGTGCGCCACGCCTTCGCTGACGATGCGCTTGGTCTTCTTGCGCTTCGGAGCGGCAGTGGCCGCCTTGTCCGGCGCTTTCGCCTTCTCGCTTGTTGCTTCGTCTTTCGCCATGAGTCCTCTCAGTCCGGTTTACTTCGCTGGCGGGGCTTTCTTGCCGGCGATGGTGCGGCGCGGCCCTTTGCGCGTCCGAGCGTTGGTGTGGGTCCGCTGGCCGCGCACGGGCAAGTTGCGCCGATGCCGTAACCCGCGGTAGCTGCCCATGTCCATGAACCGCTTGATGCTCATCGCGATCTCGCGCCGGAGGTCGCCCTCGACCTTGAAGCTTTGGTCAATGACCTGGCGGATGCGCACGACCTCGTCGTCATTGATGGCGTCGCTCTTCGTGTTCGGATCGATCTTCGCCTGTCCAAGAATCTTGTTGGACGCGGACCGGCCGATCCCGAAGATGTAAGTCAGCGCCACTTCCATGCGCTTGTTGCGGGGCAGATCCACCCCTGCGATACGTGCCATGTTGTGCCTCTCTTAGCCCTGGCGCTGCTTGTGGCGCGCGTTGCTGCACAGAATGCGCACGACGCCCTGCCGGCGCACCACTTTGCAATTCTTGCAGATCTTCTTCACTGATGTTCGTACCTTCACGGCTGACTCCAATCTCCGACTCACATCTCGCTGAGCACGTACGGACCCTTGTCGGTCACGGCCACCGAGTGCTCGAAGTGCGCCGAGCGCTGGCCATCCACGGTCACCGCCGTCCAGCCGTCGTCCTTGATCATCACGTCGGCGACTCCGGCGTTCACCATCGGTTCGATCGCGAGCACCATCCCCGCGCGCAGCCGCACCCCGCGGTCGCGTAGACCGAAGTTGGGGACTTGTGGATCTTCGTGCAAACGTTTTCCAATACCATGGCCCACGAAGTCGCGCACCACCGAGTAGCCTTCGCGCTCGGCGTGCTCCTGAATGGCAGCGGAAATATCGCCGATGCGCTTGCCGACGCAGACCTCTTGAATGCCGGCCTGCAACGATTCGCTGGTGACGCGCATCAAGCGCTCGTCCGCCGTCGTCACGGCGCCCACGGGGACCGTCATCGCCGCATCGCCGAAGTAACCCTCGTAGCAAACCCCGAAGTCGAGGCCCACGATATCGCCCGCTTGCAGGGCGCGGTCGTCGGAGGGAATGCCGTGCACGACCTCGTCGTTGATCGAGATGCAAACGCTGCGGGGATACACGCGCCCGGCAACCTCGTAGCCCTTGAAAGCGGGGCGGGCCTTGCGCTTGCGCGTCATTTCCTCGGCAACGGCATCGAGCGCTCCGGTGGTCACGCCCGGGCGCACGCGCGATCGCAGTTCCGCGAGCACTTCAGCGACGATGACGTTGGCATGACGCATCAGCTCGATCTCTTCCCGGGACTTCAGTACGATCATTGCGGTGACGGAATCCGAGTTAGAATGCGGTCTAACACTTGCTCGCTGCTGCCGACGCCATCGACTTCACGCAGCAGGCTGCGCGTGCGGTAGTACGCCAGCAACGGCTCGGTTTCCCGTTGGTAGACATCGAGACGAGCGACGATGGTGTCTTCCTGGTCGTCATCGCGTTGATACAATTCGCCGTTGCACTTGTTGCATAAGCCGGTGTTGACGGGCGGATTGAAAATGATGTGGTACATGGCGCCACATTCGCGACAGGTCCGCCGCCCGCTGAGCCGTTTGATGATCTCGTCGCGCGGGACGATGAGGCTGATGACATGATCGACCTGCTTCGCCACACTGGCGAGCATCGGCGCCAGCGCTTCGGCCTGGGCCACGTTGCGAGGAAAGCCATCGAGGATGAACCCCGGATGGCAATCAGCTTCGCGCACGCGTTCCTCGATGATGCTCACCACCAAGACATTGGGCACCAACTCGCCGCGATCCATGTACCGTTTGGCTTGCAATCCTGTCTCCGTCTTCCGTTTCACCGCGGCGCGCAGCAAGTCTCCCGAGGAAATGTGTGCCAGCTGAAATCGCTCTTGGAGCAGCTTCGCTTGGGTCCCCTTCCCGACACCCGGAGGGCCGATGAGAATCACCTGCACCACGCCGCCTCAACCGCCGCGCTACCGACGCCCCCGCAGCCGGCCGCCGCGCATGAAGCCTTGGTAGCTCCGCGTGAGCAGATGGGTCTCCATTTGTGCAACCGTGTCGAGGGCGACGCCGACGACGATCATCAGCGCGGTGCCGCCGAAATAAAAGGGCACATTGAGTCGCTGCACCAAGATCGTCGGCAGCACGCAAACCGCGGCGACGTACATTGCCCCGCCCAGGGTAATGCGCACCAACACGCGATCAATGTATTCCGCGGTGCGTGGGCCGGGCCGAATGCCTGGAATGTAACCGCCAAACTTCTTCATGTTCTCGGCGACGTCGCTGGTGTTGAATGTCACCGCCGTATAAAAATAGCAGAAGAAGACAATCAGCCCGATATAGACGAGTTCGTAGAACCAACCACCGGGCCGCAAATACTCGGCCGCAGTCTGCGCCCACGGTGTCTCCAGGAACCCCGCGATAGTCGCAGGAAACACCAGCAACGACGAGGCAAAGATGGGCGGAATCACGCCGGAGGTGTTCACTTTGAGCGGCAAGTGCGAACTCTGGCCACCATACATGCGTCGACCGACTACCCGCTTGGCGTACTGCACCGGAATCCGCCGCTGCCCGCGTTCACACAGAATGATGAACGCCACCACCGCCACCATGACGAGGACCAAGAAGAGCATCAGGAAGATGCTGAGTTCGCCCTCGCGAAGAAACTCCAACGTGGTCGCGGTCGCCGACGGTAACGCCGACACAATCCCCGCAAAAATGATCAACGAGATGCCGTTGCCGATGCCGCGCTCGGAAATCTGCTCGCCCAGCCACATAATGAACGCCGTGCCCGAGCTGAGCGTGATGACCGTCATCAACCGGAAGCTCCAGCCCGGATGGAACACCACCGCACCCACACCGCCTGGAGCCTCCAGCTTCTCGAGACCGACGCTGATGAATAGACTCTGAATCACCGACAGCACCACCGTGCCGTAACGTGTGTACTGCGTGATCTTACGGCGACCGACTTCGCCCTCTTTGGACAACCGTTCGAGAAATGGCACCACGACCGTCAACAGCTGCAGAATGATCGACGCGCTGATGTACGGCATGATGCCGAGTGCAAAGATAGAGAACTGCTCCAAGGCGCCGCCCGAAAGCAGATTGACGAAGCCGAAGACCGTATTGCGCTGCGCGGCGAAGAACGCCGCCATCGCCTGGCCATCAATGCCGGGCGTCGGGATGGCCACGCCGAGCCGATAGACGGCCAACATCCCGAAGGTGAACAGCAGCCGCTTGCGCAGCTCCGGAATCTTCGAGGCGCTTTGGAAGCCTTCAAGCACCGGCGATGACCTCCACTCGGCCGCCCGCGGCTTCGATCCGCTGTTTGGCGCTCTCGCTGAATTTGTGGGCGTGCACGGTGAGCGCCTTGGTCAACGATCCCTCACCCAACACCTTGACCGGTAGACCGCTGCGTACGACTCGCTGCGCAACCAGTTGTGCCGGATCTACCGTGGCGCCCGCCTCGAAGCGGGCTTCGAGCGTCTCAAGATTCACGATCTCGAACATGTGGCGGCGCGGGCTGCGAAAGCCGTGCTTGGGCAAGCGGCGCTGCAACGGCATCTGCCCGCCTTCGTACCCCGGCGGCGTGTTGCCTCCCGAGCGAGCGGCGCGACCTTTGTGACCGCGGCACGACGTCTTGCCATGACCGGAACCGGGACCACGCCCCACGCGTTTGCGCTTCTTCTTGGCCCCAGGTGCGGGCGCGAGGTTGCTGAGATTCATCTACGCCTCCACCTGCACGAGATGCTGCACCTTGCGAATCATGCCGAGCACGCAGTCGCTTTCGCGCACAATGACGGTGCGGCCCACTCGGGTGAGACCAAGCCCGCGCAATGTATCGCGCTGCCGCGTGTTCTGCCCGATCGGGCTGCGCCGCAGCGTCACCTTCAACATCCGCGCATCGGCCATGTTACCCTCGAATCTCTTCCAGCGAACGGCCACGAGCCGCAGCGATCTCTTCCGGCAATCGCAATGCGCGCAGCGCTTCCATCGTCGCCTTGACCATGTTGTGGGGGTTGTTCGAGCCCAGGCACTTGGTCAACACGTTGCGGACGCCGGCCAACTCCACGACCGCGCGCACGCCGCCACCTGCGATCACCCCGGTACCATCTGCGGCGGGGCGCAGCAGCACGTGGCCGGCGCCGAAGTGGCCCTCGACTTCGAAGGGGATCGTGCCGCCGATCAGCGGCACCGTCAACAGCGTCTTCTTCGCGTGCTCGATTCCCTTGCGGATCGCTTCAGGAACTTCGTTCGCCTTGCCCAGACCATAGCCAACGTGGCCGTTGCCGTCGCCCAGCACGATCAGGGCGCTGAAGCTAAAGCGGCGTCCGCCCTTGACGACCTTGGCGACACGGTTGATGTGAACGACCTTCTCCTTCAGTTCCATCCCGTGCGCTTCGATCCGCTCACGTGCTCTGCCGAATGCCATCGTCGCTCCTTTAAAACTTCAGGCCCGCTTCGCGCGCGGCGTCGGCGAGGATCTTGATCCGGCCGTGATAGAGAAATCCGTTGCGATCGAACACGACCTCATGGATGGCGCGCTCCTGACACAAGCGCGCAATGAGCGCACCGACCTCTTTGGCCGCTCCGCCGTTGGCTGTCTTCGCCAGTTGCTCGCGGAGGGTCGGCGATAGCGTCGAGGCGGCCACCAAAGTGCGGCCGGTCTCGTCGGAGATCACCTGGGCGTATACGTGCTTGTTGCTGCGATAGACCGACAGCCGCGGCCGCTGATCGGTGCCGCGCACGCGGCGCCGCACGCGGGTCTGCCGCCGCTGACGCGCAATCCGTTTTTCGTTCCCTACCATGACGTGCCTCTCGCTCTCGGGCTACCGGCTCAGGCGCCGGCCGCACCGGCAGCCTTGCCAGCTTTACGACGGATTTTCTCGCCGGCGTACTTCACGCCCTTGCCCTTGTACGGTTCGGGCGGCCGCAGCCCGCGCAACCCCGCCGCCACCTCGCCCAACATTCGACGATCGCTGCTTTCCAATGTGATGAGCGTCTGCTTCTCGATCTTCGCCTGCACACCCTGGGGCAATTGATACACGATCGGGTGGGAGAACCCGAGGCTCAACTGGATCGCGCTACCCTTGACCTCGGCACGATAGCCGACACCGATTATCTCCAGCGAGCGCGTGAAGCCGGTGCTCACCCCCGTGACCATGTTCGCCACCAACTTGCGCGTCAGGCCGTGCAACGCACGCGCACTGCGCCCATCGCCTTCGCGGGTGACCCGGAGAGTGGCGCCATCGCGCGCGATCGCGATCCCGGCAGGCAAGGTGTGGCTCAGCTTGCCCTTTGGGCCTTCGACTTTCACGTCGGCGCCGGTCACGTTCACCTGAACGCCACCGGGCACTGGAATAGCTAATCTGCCGATGCGTGACATACGCGTCCTACCAAACCGAACACAATACCTCGCCGCCGAGGCCACGCTTGGTCGCTTCGCGATCGACCAAGACCCCAGCTGACGTGGACAGAATGTTGATGCCGAGCCCCGCGCGCACCGACGGGATGGCACGCGTACCGACGTAGGTCCGCAAGCTCGGGCGGCTGATTCGCTTGATACCGGTGATCACCGGGCGGTTCTTGCCGTCGTATTTCAGCGAGACCCGCAGCACCTTGCGATGGCCTTGTTCGACGACGCTGAAGTCCGACAGGTATCCTTCCTTCACAATCACTCCGACAATGCGCTCTTTGATGCGTGACCACGGCACATCGACTTGCGTCTTGCGCGCCCGGCCGCCGTTGCGCAAGCGTGTCAATAGGTCCGCGATCGGATCTGTCATACCCATGATAACACCTACCAACTGGCCTTGGTCAGTCCGGGAATCTGGCCGCGGCGCGCGAGGTCGCGCAAGCACAGGCGGCACATTTGAAACCGGCGATAGTACGCCCGCGGCCGTCCGCACAGCGGGCAGCGGTTGTAAGCCCGAACTTTGAACTTGGGCTGGCGTTGTGCCTTCACGCGCAGGCAGGTCTTTGCCACACGATCCTCCTAGCTCTTAAAGGGCATCCCCAAGGCCTTGAGCAGCGCCCTGCCCTCGGCATCGGTTCGCGCGGTAGTCACGATGCACACCGTCATGCCACGCACCTTGTCGATCTTGTCCAAATTGATTTCCGGGAAGATGATCTGCTCGCGAATCCCGAGCGCGTAGTTGCCGCGCCCGTCGAACGCCTTGTCCGACACGCCGCGGAAGTCGCGCACGCGCGGTAGCGCCACATTCACCAAGCGATCGAAGAACTCGTACATACGATCGCCGCGCAGCGTCACCATGGCCCCAATCGGCTGGTTCTCGCGCAGCTTAAAGTTGGCGATCGCCTTGCGCGACTTGGTCACCACGGGCTTTTGCCCGGTGATGGCGGTGAGTTCCTCGACCGCGGCGTCCAGTACCTTGACGTTCTGCAGCGCCTCGCCCAAGCCCATGTTGATGGTGATCTTCTCCAGCTTTGGGGCCTGCTGGACGTTGCGGTAGCCGAGATCCTTGATCAAGGTCGGCAGCAGTTCGCGGATATAGCGTTCTTTGAGTCGTGTCGGCACGGGGTTTACCTGTCGAGTTGATCACCACAGCGGCGGCAGACGCGGACGTTGTGACCATCTTGCAGCGTCTTCTTACCCATCCGCACGGGCGCATTGCACTTGTCGCACATGATCATGACATTGGAACGATGCAGCGGGGCTTCTTTCTCGATGATGCCTTGTGGGGTTCGCGGCCCGCGCCCTTTGCTGTGGCGCTTGACCAGGTTGAGCCGCTCGATCACCACCCGCTCGCGCTCGGGCAGCACGCGCAACACCTTGCCGGTCTTGCCGCGTTCTTTCCCAGCAATGACCATCACCGTATCGTTCTTCCGAATCTGCGCACGCATGATGGTTCGCCTCACAGCACCTCGGGCGCCAACGACAGGATCTTCATGAAGCGCTTGGCGCGCAGTTCGCGCGCCACCGGCCCGAAAATACGAGTGCCGATCGGCTCGCGTTGGTTATCGATCAGAACCGCCGAGTTGGAGTCGAACTTGATGTAGGAACCATCCGCACGGCCGACCTCTTTGGCTGTGCGCACGACGACGGCCTTCATCACCTCGCCCTTTTTCACCTTCGCGTTGGGGATCGCCTCTTGCACCGACACCACGATGATGTCGCCCAGCGACGCGTACCTGCGTCGCGAGCCACCGAGCACCTTGATGCAGAGGACCCTGCGGGCGCCGGAGTTGTCGGCGACGTCGAGAACTGTCTCGGCTTGCACCATCTCACTTCATCCCGTTGAACGCTCGGCGGGCCGACCGCTCAGACCCGCCTTCTCCAGAATCGAACGGACAGTCCAGCGCTTGCCGCGACTCAACGGCCTCGTCTCGGCGATCAACACCCGATCGCCGACGCCGCAGCGATTCTGCTCGTCGTGGACTTTGAAGCGAGTCTGACGACGGAGGTGCTTCTTGTACTTCGGATGTTGCACCAAACGTTCGACCGTGACCACGATGGTCTTTTCCATCTTGTCGCTCACCACCACGCCTTGGCGGACCTTGGCCTTGCCGCGCTCGTTGTCAGCCATTACCGTTTAATCCCCTTCGCCCGTTCGTGCTGGATCGTGAGCGCGCGAGCAATGTCGTTGCGCGTCTTCCGGATCTGCGCTGGGCTTTCCAATCGATTCGTACCGCGCCGCAAGCGCAGGTGGAACAGCGACTCGCGCAGCTCCTGCACCTTGGTGCCCAGCTCCTGGTCGCTCAAGTCGCGCAATTCACTAGCTTGCATGCGCCGCTCCCACGCGGGTCCGCAGTTGCGTCGGTACCGACAATTTGTGTGCTGCCAAGCGGAAGGCTTCCTTTGCCACCACATCGGTGACGCCTTCCATCTCGAACAACATGCGTCCGGGCTTGACCACGGCGACCCACATCTCCGGTGCGCCTTTGCCTTTCCCCATGCGGGTCTCGGCAGGCTTTTTCGTCAGCGGCTTGTCGGGGAAGACGCGGATCCAGACGCGGCCGCCGCGCTTGATGTGGCGGGTGAGCGCCACGCGGGCCGCTTCCAACTCGCGCGCCGAAACCCAGCCGCGATCGGTGGCCTGCAACCCGTAGTCGCCGAATGCGAGCGCTGCGCCGCGATACGCGGTGCCGCGGCGGCGCCCCTTCATCTGCTTGCGGTGTTTAACTTTCTTCGGTTGCAGCATCGCGAATCCTTGATCGAATTACGCGCCGACCGCGTGCTTCTGCTGTTCTTCGTCGCGGGTGATGACTTCGCCGCGGAAGATCCAGCAGCGTACGCCGATGACGCCATAGGTCGTCTTCGCCACCGCCAGACCATAGCTGATGTCGGCGCGCAGAGTGTGCAGCGGCACGCGGCCCTCGCGGTACCACTCCGTGCGGGCGATTTCCGCTCCCCCCAAACGGCCGGCGCTCTGCACGCGGATGCCGAGCGCGCCCATGCGCATGGCGCGGCCCACGGCTTCCTTCATTGCGCGCCGGAAGGCGACGCGCCGTTCGAGCTGCAGCGCCACGTTCTCCGCGACCAGCTGCGCATCCACGTCGGGCCGACGGACTTCGTGGATATTGATGAACGTTTCCTTCTTGGTCAGCTTGGCGACTTCGCTCTTGAGCTTTTCGATTTCGGCGCCCTTCTTGCCGATCACGATGCCCGGCCGCGCGGTGTAGATGTTGATCTTCGCCTTGTTTGCGGCGCGTTCGATCTCCACCTTCGAGATACCCGCGTGATACAGCCGCTCCTTGAGAAACTGGCGCACGCGCAGATCCTCGCGCAGTAGCTGCGCGTAATCGCGACGCGCATACCACTTCGAGTCCCAGCCCTCGATGACGCCCAGGCGAAAGCCTCGTGGATGTACTTTCTGTCCCATCTGGTTTCCTATGCTCGCTCGTCGACGACGATGAGGACGTGGCTAGTGCGCTTGCGGATCGGGGTGGCCCGACCCTGCGCGCGCGGCGTGAACCGCTTCATGGTGGTGCCGGCGCCGACGCTGATGTGCTTCACGTACAAGCGGTCGACATCGACGTTCTGGGTGTTCTCGGCGTTGGCGACGGCCGATTTGAGGGTCTTGGCAACCATCCGCGCGCCCTTCTTCGGTACGAACTCGAGGATGTTGAGGGCGTCGCCCACGTTCTTGCCGCGGATGAGGTCCACCACCAGGCGGGCCTTTTGCGGCGCAATGCGCAGATGGCGGCTGATCGCGCGACTTTCCATCTCGCTACGCTTTCGCTGGAGCCGGGGCCGGTCCTGCCGACGGCTTGACCTCGGCCTTGCGATCGCCCGAGTGACCGTGAAAGGTCCGTGTCGGTGCAAACTCGCCGAGCTTGTGGCCCACCATGTTCTCCGTTACGAAAATCGGGATGAACTTGCGGCCGTTGTGGACCGCAAAGGTGTGTCCAACCATGTCGGGGAAAATCGTCGAGCGCCGCGACCAGGTTTTGATCACGCGCTTCTCGCGACTGGCGTTGAGTGCCTCGACCTTCTTCATGAGGTGCTGGTCAATGAACGGACCCTTTTTGATCGACCGTGCCACGTCCGTCTCCTACTTGCTGCGCCGCTTGACGATGAAGCGATCGGTGCGCGGGTTGTGGCGCGTCTTGTAGCCCTTCGCCGGCTGCCCCCACGGCGACTGCGGGTGGTTGCCTTTCGAGCGGCCCTCACCACCGCCGTGCGGATGATCGACGGGGTTCATCGCAACGCCGCGGACGCTCGAGCGCCGCCCTTTCCAGCGCGTCCGTCCGGCTTTCCCGATCGACACGTTCTCGTGATCCAGATTCCCGACCTGGCCGATGGTCGCGCGGCAGACGATCTGCACCTGGCGCAGTTCGCCCGAGGGCAACTTCAGGAGCGCCGTGTCGCCTTCCTTGGCCATGAGCTGGATCGCGCTGCCCGCGCTGCGCCCCATTTGTCCGCCCTTGCCGGGCTTCAACTCGACATTGTGTATCATCGTGCCGAGCGGAATCTGCTTCAGCGGCATCGCGTTGCCCGGCTTGATGTCGGCACCCTCGCCCGACACCACGGCATCACCGACGCGCAGACCGTGCGGCGCTAGGATGTAGCGTTTCTCACCATCCGCGTAGTGCAGCAACGCGAGCCGCGCCGAACGGTTGGGATCGTACTCGATGGCGGCAACGCGGGCGGGAACGGTGTCCTTGTTGCGCCGGAAGTCGATGATGCGGTACCGGCGCTTATGCCCACCGCCGCGGTGGCGGCTGGTCATGCGGCCAAGCGTGTTGCGGCCGCCGGTCCGGCGATGCGATTCGATCAGATTTCGCTCGGGCTCGGTCTTGGTGATTTCTGTGAAGTCCGCGGCAGTCTGGAAACGGCGGCCGGCCGACGTGGGTCGATATTGACGCGATGCCATAGTCTACACAGCCTCGAAGAAGTCGATGCGGCTGCCCTCGGCCAACGTCACGTACGCCTTCTTCCACGCGGGGCGTTGCCCCTCGCTGCGGCCGACGCGGCGAATCTTGCCGAGATACTTGGCGGTCCGAACCTTCTCGACCTTCACCTTAAACAGCGTCTCGACCGCCTGGCGGATCTCGGTCTTGTTGGCGTCGGGATGGACCTTGAACAACACTTGATTGCCTTGCTGATTGACGAGCGTGCCCTTTTCCGTGATCAACGGCGACGCCACGACCTGGAAGACATCCTTCATGACGATATCCCTCAGGCGACCCGCGCCGCAAGCGCGCTGAGCGCGTCGGGCGTCACGATCAGGTACTCATACTTCAGCAGGTCGTACACGTTCGCGCCTTCCGCGCGCAGCACCTTGACCTTGGGCAGATTGCGCGTGGCGCGCTCGAGCGCCTCGTCTTTCGCCGGCACGATGATCAGGCCGCTCTTGATCTGCAGATCGCTCATCATCTTGGCGACGTGCTTGGTCTTGGCACCCTCGATCTCGATTTTATCCAACAGGACCAGCTTGCCTTCGCGCGCCTTCATCGACAGCGCGGACGCCAACGCCACTCGTCGAGCTGACGCCGGCAAGCGGTAGCTGTAGTCGCGCGGTTGCGGGCCGAAGATTGTCGCGCCGCCGACCCAGATGGGCGAGCGCGAACTACCGGCGCGCGCACGCCCGGTACCCTTCTGCTTCCACGGTTTTTTGCCGCCCCCACGGACAAAGGCACGGGTCTTCGTCGCGGCGGTGCCGGCGCGCCGATTGGCTTGCTGCATCCGCACCACTTCGTACAAGAGGTGGCGGCGGACCGGTTGTGCGAAGATCGACTCGGGCAAGGTGAACTCGCCCACCTGCTCGTTGCGCTGCGACAGCATCGGGACGTTTCGCGGTTCAGCCATTGCGCCCTCCCGCGACCGTTCGCTTGACGGCGGGGCGAATGATGACGATGCCGCTGCGGGCACCCGCCACCGCTCCCCGAATCAGCACCACGTTGTCCTCAGGCCGCACCGCGACTACTTCCAAGTTCTGTGTCGTGATCTGTTCGTTGCCGTACTGGCCGGCCATACGCTTCCCCTTGAACACACGCCCGGGGTACGACCGGTTTCCGATCGATCCACCGTGGCGAAAGTATTCGTGCGTACCGTGGCTGCCAGGAAAACCGCTGAAACCATGTCGCTTGATGACACCCGTGAAGCCGCGCCCCTTGGTCGTGCCGGTCACGTCGACGCGGTCACCCGCCTTGAACAGCTTGTCGATCGTGACGGCCGCGCCAGCCGTAAGTGCGGCATCGCCGTCGACCCGGAACTCGCGCAGCACTTCGAAGACGCGCTCGCCGACTTTGCCGCAGTGATTCCTATACGCCTTGGTCGCCCGCGTGGCCTTCTTCTCACCAAATCCCAATTGGACCGCCGCGTAGCCGTCGGTGGCGGCGGTCTTCACCTGCACCACGGTACACGGACCGGTCTGCACCACAGTGACCGGAATCAGCTCACCTTGGGGGCTGAACACCTGCGTCATGCCCAACTTCTTGCCAATGATTCCGAGTGCCATCGTACGGTCGTCAACTTTTACGGCTGCACTACTGCAGCTTGATTTCCACGTCGACCCCGGCTGCCAGATCGAGCTTGCCGAGCGCGTCGATCGTCTGCTGCGTGGGATCGAGGATGTCGATCAGTCGTTTGTGCGTGCGAATCTCGAACTGTTCGCGCGACTTCTTATCGACGTGCGGCGAGCGGTTCACCGTAAACCGTTCGATATGAGTTGGGAGCGGGATCGGGCCGGCGACGCGACCGCCGGTGCGCCGCACGGTTTCGACGATCTCCTTCACGGATTGATCGAGCAAGCGGTGATCGTAGGCTTTGAGGCGTATGCGAATTTTGTCGTTCACGTGAATCGGCTCCCGCTTGCTCCAGTATCGCGGCGGCTACTCGACGACCTTGGTGACGACGCCAGCGCCGACGGTGCGGCCACCTTCGCGGATGGCGAAGCGCAAGCCTTCGTCCATCGCAATCGGCATGATCAGCTCGATGGCCAGCTTCACGTTGTCCCCCGGCATCACCATC
>JBGOUW010000658.1:0-2637 GCA_041477755.1 Binatia bacterium | reverse complement strand
CTTCTCCGTGAACACGTACGCGCCAGCGAGGACCGCTCGCTTAATGCGCACCAGCACATCGCCCATGACCGACTCAAGTCCCCCAACTGTTTCTCTAGCGGTTCCCTGCCTTCTCGCGATAGTACGCAATCAGAATATCGGCGATCTCCGGGCGCAGAATGCGCGCGTCCGGACGTTCGCCGTTGGTGAGTAAGCCGCGGATCTTCGAGCCGGAGATACCCATCGGCTGCTCGCCCTGATGTAGCTCCATCAGGTCGACGCGCCCGGCGCTCTCGAAGTAGGCGGCGAAGCCGATGTTGCACGGGCGGATGCGCAAGTCACCCTTCAAGTTGGTGAAGATCTCCTGGGCGTCGAAGTCACCCCAGATTGCCTTGCCGTCGTCGAACGGTGCGTCGGCGTGCTTGCGGCCGATCACGATGTCGGTGAAGCCGAGGTTCTGGCGATAGATGCCGTGCATCACCGCTTCCTTCGGGCCGCCGTACAGCATCTTGATGTCGAGGCCGACCAGCTCGAAGATTTCGGTGAGATCATAGCCGCGGCTCTGCCACAGCGCGTCGTCCTTGTCGCCCTTGCCCAGCAACTTCTGCTCGTGCAGCGCGCGATAGCAGCGCATGCGCACACGAGCGGGCACGTCGTCGCCCTTCAGCTCGCCGATCAGGGGATTGAGCACCACGCCGGCGAAGTAGCCGTCCGCGGTGAGTCGCTCGACCCCGGCCACCAGTGCGTACTCATGCGCGCGATGCAGCGGGTTGCGGGTCTGAAACGCCAGCGCGCGCTCCCACCGGCGCTCGGCGATCAGTGTGCGCACCTGGCGTGGCGAGAGGACGAACTCGCCGTACTCCGCATCAACTTGCTGCGGTAGCGCCCACAAGTCGCCGCCGACCAAGCGCGTGCGCGGGTCGTCCATGACCATGTGGCCGCCGGGATGGTCGGTGCGCGTGGTACCGTAGAACTTCTCGACGTGTTTCGGCTTGTCCCAGTCGAACACACTCGACACGCGCAAGATCGCCACGATGGTGCCTTCGTGAACCAGCGCGGCCGAATGTCCGATGCGCAGGATTTTGGATTCGTCGTTGGTGACCGGGAACGAGACGGGCGCGGTCCACGCGTACTGGCGAAAGCCGAAATCCAATGCGTCGTGATCGAGGACGTAGTGCCAGGTTTCTTCGTCCATCGGCCCGGTGAGAGGTGACAGCGTGCCGTCGGCGATGCGATAGACGGTGGAGAGATCGGCGCGGCTCAACTCGACACGCGGCAGCGCCGCGGCTTCGGCGAGAAACTGTTTGCGCCGCGACAGCGGCACTGTGCGCGACACCGGGGCTTCAAGACCACCGTGAACGGGAACGAGATCGGGCATGCTCAGAGACTCCTTCTATACGGGCACCGAACGTCGCGTGTCGGTGTCAATCCAAGTCCGATTCAATTCAATCCTCTTCCATCACCCGGACTTCGCAGCCGGCGAGCGTCGGCAGGTTGACTGCGGCGCTGCGGGCCAGGAAACGCGTGAGCCAGGATCGTTTCTCGGCTACCAGAACGGCCACGCCGATCTGGTGGGTGCGAATCACGCGCCGGCAAATGTCTTCGGTGTCGCCCTCTTCGAGCAACGGCGTGACCGCAACACCGTCCTTTGTGGCGTGTTCCGCGAGCGTGCGCAAGCTGGCTTCGGCCTGCGCGCGAAGTTCGCGCAGGATCGTGGTGCTCACTTGATTCTCGGTGTGCTCGCTCATGAAGCCGACTTCGGAGAAGCGGCTGGTCACGCGCGCGGCGGCATCGGGATCGATGACCACCAGCGCGATCAGTGCGCTGCCGCGCTCGCGCGCGAGGTCAACCGCGGCGCGCATCGCTTGGCGAGGCTGCCTGCCGGGCGGAATCAGAATCAGCACGTTCGGGTTGGGCATGAGTCCTCTCGTCGCGTCACGGAATATGGACGCCGAGCAGCGGCCAATACCAGTAGGCAAACAGGTTGAACGCCACCCACGCGCACAGTTCGAGCACGGCGCCCGGGAGCAGCATGTCGCGCATGCGCAGGTAGCCGGACGAAAACGCGATCGCGTTCGCCGGCGTCCCAATCGGCAGGGTAAAGGCGAGCCCGGCTGGTAGTGCAACGACCGGTGCCATCAGGCGCGGATCGATGCCGAACTCCTTGGCGACGCCGATGCTCACCGGCATGAGCAGCGCCACCACGGCGGAATGGCTCATCGCCTCCGTGAGCAGCAGCGATATCAGGGAGAGGAGGAGCACGACGGTGACTCCGCTGGAAGCCCAATGGCTGATGGTCACCTTCGACAACCACGCCGCCGCGCCCGAGCTGTTGATCGCCGCGCCCAGTGCGATCGCGCCGCCGTACATCAGGATCACGCCCCAGTTGACGTGGTGCTCGATGTCACGCCAGGTCACCACCCCGAGCATGAACAGCGAGACCACCGCTGCCAGCGCGATGTTAGCGAGCCCGAACTCCTCGCCGCCGACCACCCAGCCGATCAGCGTCAGGACCATCACCGTGCCGATGGCGCGCTCTTCGAACGTGACGCGGCCGAGCTTGAGCCAGCGCTCGGTCAAGAGTTGCTCGACGCCTTCGATGCTGTCGATCTCGATCGGGAAGAACCACAGGATGATCCAGTAGCCCGCCACCATCAG